>JAQGKN010000194.1 GCA_028290085.1 Hyphomicrobiales bacterium | reverse complement strand
TGGGCTTTCGTGCCACCTTCGCTCGCGTCATCGATTTTGCCGCCGTCGATCGAGGGCGCTTGTCAGCGGTTTTTCGGCGGCCCGTTCCAGGCTTCGCGCTCTGGTTCGATTCAATCCATGCGGACATGGCGACCGAGTTGGCCTTGGCCTCGTCGGGTATGACGAAGCCTTTTTCCTGCGCGATCTTCTCGGCGAATAACACCTGCGCTGGACCTGCCGTCGTGGGACCATGTTCTCCGGCAGTTTCGCCGACGGCTTTTTTTGGCGCGTATTGCTGGAGGAAGGCGCGGCAGATAGATCCAGACTTCGTGTAGCCCGGCGGGGGCTTAATGCGCTTCTGGCGAGCGATGCTGTCGGCAAAGCGTTTCATCGCAGGAGTTGGCGGGCGTTCTCCGACGGCGCCACCGAATGCAGCGCCGGGCAACGGCGGCCCTCCGGCAGGTCCGCCTTCCTTGAGCTTGCCGATAATGCGCCGAGCGACGTCGCACACGGCATCGATCGCACCCATCATCTCCTGCTTTCCAAAGACGACATCGTCGAGCAAGCATTCAAGCTGCGCCGTCATGCCCGGATCGACCAGCGCCGGATCAGCCTGCCTGAGAATGCCGAACAGCGTCAGCCCGGTCGCGGTGGGCACGATGTTTTTCCCCTGCGCAACCAAAAAACCCTGTCTCTTCAGCCCGCAGATGATCTCGGCTCGCGTCGCCGGCGTGCCTATGCCCTTGGCTTCCTTCAATCGGTCCCGCAGAACCTCGTCATCAACGAAACGCCAGGCGTTCTGCATCGCGTCGATCAGCGTGCCTTCGTTGTAGCGTGGCGGAGGACGGGTCTCTTTATCCTCAATGGTGGGGTTCTGCAGTTGTGCGGTCTCGCCGTTGCGCATCGCGGGGAGCAATTGTGCATCGTCGCCCTTTTCGTCGGCCGGTTGCCATTCAGGGAATGCTGCGCGCCAGCCGAGATCGATGGGCTGGCGACCGGTGGCCTTAAAAGGAAATCCTCCTACGTCGAGCGTTGCGGTTGTCTGCCGGTAGCGGAAGTCAGGCATGACGGCGGCCAGGTACGCCCGCGCGATGACGTCGAACAATTTCTTCTCGTCTATCGACAGGCGCGGCCAGACCTCCCGCAGGCTGTCGACCGTGTTGACGTTGGGGACGACTGCGTGATGGCTCGCGCCCTCCAGACCCTTGTCGTGGAAACTGCCGCTCGCACCTTTGCGGATGACCGGCGGCGTCGGCACAGGGATTGCGCTGAACGATTGACCTACCTGCAGGCCGGCCACGATCTTCGGCACGTCCGATATCAAGCTCTCCGGCAGGTAGCGTACCTCTGCGCGGGGATAGGTGATGATCTTCTTGCCCTGGCCGTCATAGAGCTCCTGAGCAACTTCCAGCGTTTTGGCCGCCGCCCAGCCAAAACGCGATGCACAGAGTTTCTGCAGCGACGGCAGATCGTGCAGCTTGGGTGGTCCTTGCCGCTTATCTTCGACACGCACGCCGAGCGGGCCTTCAAAGCCCTGAGTAGCGGCGACAACGTCCTCGGCAATCTCACGCCGAAGAATTCGCTCTTGCGGCGCGTGCCGCATCTGAAATTGGCCGCCCGCAACTTTCGCGGTAGTAACAATCTCAAAATAGGAAACTGGAACGAAGTCGCGAATTTCCAACTCGCGCTTGCACACAATCGCCAGGGTTGGTGTCTTCACGCGACCAACGCCGATTACGCCGCGAGCACCCTGGCCCAGAATGACCGTCGCAGTGCGGGTCAGTGACAGGTTGTAGATCTGATCGGCCTGCCGGCGCGCAACGGCGGCAGCGTAAAGGCGGGAATATTCTGTGTTTGGCTTGGCTCGACCGAATGCGTCGCGGATGGTCTGCGCGTCCTGTGCGGTGAACAGCACCCGCATGACCTCGCCGCGGTATTTGTAATGTTCGAGAATTTCCTGACCGATGAGTTGCCCCTCACGATCGCAATCGGTGGCAAGCCAGACCCGCTTGGCGGTTCGCAGCGCCTCGCGAATGGCTTTGAGTTTGGCGGCCTTGTTGCCCCCATTGGCAGGCCGCGTGCCGTAAAGCCCGTCTGGGCGCAGCAGGATCGGCGACCAGCGTTTCCATTCCGGCACGACGTCCTCCGGTTCAAGCAGGTCGAACAAATGGCCTTCGGCTGGAAGAATGTCGCCGTAACGAGAACCAACGGCGGCGCGGACGTCTTTCGCCTGGCTGGTTTTCTCGGTGATGACGATTTGATCAGCCATGATGGGCTCGTTTGGAAGATTCGATTCGAGTCCTCGGAAATTAGAACATATAAAGAACACTGGTACCCAGCAAGCCGCCTTTTTTACGGATTCTCGCCAAACAGAAAAGCCATGTCCTTCAAGCAAGCTTAGGCCGCACACAAGCCGAACGCGGCGCGGGTCAGATCAGAGAGCGGAAGTTGGGGACGCATGTGAGAACTCGACGCAAACGCGATGCCCTCCGCTTCGGTATCGCGCAGTCAGGGCCAGGAGGACATCCTCG
>JAQGKN010000168.1 GCA_028290085.1 Hyphomicrobiales bacterium | reverse complement strand
GCATCCTGCATTGGATCGAGATCAATCTGCGCGCGTCGAAACAGGGCTTCGCCGTCGGGCGCACGATCCTGTCGCAGTCTGTAGAGGCTCGAGGCATCACGCAATGCCTGCTTCAGGTCTGTCTTATCGGCAGGATCCTGGCCGGTAACATCGATCTCCAGAGCGTAGGAGAGTGCATCGGGCCCAACCGCGGGCGGCGTGTCGCCCGAACCGAAGAGGCCGAAGAAATCGAACGCGCTGGCGGGCGCCGCCATCGGTGGAGCAAGCGTGGCCACGAGCGCCAAGGCGATCCCTTGCCAGGCTGGAAAACGGCGCGCGCCTGCCCCGGCGCGCTGATCGACGCGCAAGCTGCTCGGGTCGGGGGCATAAGAGCGGGCCAGACGGTCCTCCGGACGGGATAAAATCTCAAGGATCGTTGTGCGCATAGGACGGCAAAACAGCTCTAGCCGCAAGCTGAGCGGCCTCACAACCTCCATGTTTAACCATCGGCGGTCCGCTCATTACTGCCGTTCTGCCCGCCTCTACCATGGCATGCCTCTTGCCACGGTGCGGAGTTCGCGTGCATAGGACGCGAAGCTTGTCCTCCTCCCCACGGAGTATGCCTTGTTCCGTCGCCTCATCCCGGACCCTTTCCTCATCGCGCTGGTCTGCGTCGTCGCGCTTGCCGCCGTTCTCCCCTGCTCCGGCAGAGGCGCCGAGATCGTCGACACGTTGGCGACATTCGCCATCGCGCTGCTGTTCTTCCTGCAGGGCGCGCGCCTCGCGCCAGAGACCGTGGTGAGCGGCTTCACGCATTGGCGGCTGCATCTGCTGGTGCTGGCCTGCACCTTCGTGCTGTTCCCTGTGCTCGGTCTCGCGCTGCATGCGGCGATGCCGCATCTGCTCAGCGACCCGCTCTGGATCGGCGTTCTCTTTCTCTGCGCCCTGCCCTCGACTGTGCAGTCGTCCATAGCGTTCACTTCTATCGGCAAGGGCAATATTCCTGCAGCGATCTGCTCGGCGACGGCGTCGAACATCCTCGGCATTTTCATCACGCCGGTGCTCGTTGGCCTGCTGCTCAGCACGCAGGGCAGCGGAGGCAACATCGACCTCAGCCAGGTCGGCAAGATCGTCCTGCAATTGCTCGTGCCCTTCATCCTGGGCCAGCTGTTGCGGCCCAAGATCGGCGCCTTCGTCCTGCGCAATAAAAAGATCCTCTCCATGAGCGATCGTGGATCGATCCTGCTCGTGGTCTATTCGGCCTTCAGTGCCGCTGTGGTGAACGGCATCTGGCAGCGGCTCGGCATTTCCGAGCTTCTCGTCGTGCTGGTGCTCGACATGGTTCTGCTGGCGCTCGTGCTCACGGTGACGACACTGTCAGCGCGGCTGCTCGGTTTCGACAAGCCCGACGAAGTCACCATCGTATTCTGCGGCTCGAAGAAGACGCTCGCGAGCGGCGTGCCGATGGCCAACGTGCTTTTCCCCGGCCCCGAGGCTGGCACGATCATCCTGCCGCTGATGATTTTCCATCAGGTGCAATTGATGGTCTGCGCTGCCATGGCACAGCGATACGCGCGCATCATCACAGCGCGTGAGGCGAAGCCAACCGAAGCCGAGATCGCAGCGGCGCAGAGCCCGAGTTGAGGCCATAAGGCCTCGCCGGGAAGGAGCGTCATGGGGATCGGGCTGACACTGGTTATTTGCGTCGCGATGGTGGTGACGTCGTTCCTGTCGGGCATTTTCGGGATGGCAGGCGGCGTCATCCTCATCGGCATCCTGCTTGCCCTGTTGCCGCTGCAAACTGCGATGGTGCTGCACGGCGTCACGCAGCTGGCTTCGAATGGATGGCGCGCCCTGCTCTGGTGGCGCGATGTGCGCTGGAGGATCGCGGCGGCCTATTCGGCGGGATCGCTCATCGCGCTGGGGCTCTGGTCGATCACCGGTTATGTGCCCGACAAGCCGGTTGCCTTCCTGCTGCTCGGCCTATCACCCTTCGGCGTGCGGCTGATCCCGGAGCGGTTTCGCCCAAACCCGGAACATATGGGCAAGAGCGTCCTTTACGGCGTTCTTTGCACGGGCCTGATGATGCTGACCGGCGTTGCCGGGCCGCTGCTCGACTCGTTTTTCCTTGGCGGGAAACTCGACCGGCGCAACATCATGGCCACAAAAAGCATGTGCCAGATCTTCGGCCATACCGTGAAGCTGGCCTATTTCGGCGGCGTCATCACCGACCCCGGCACCATCGACCCGATGGTCGCGGCCCTGGCCGTGATCGCGTCCATGGCAGGGACTTTTCTCGCAAAGCCGGTTCTGACGGCGCTGTCCGACAAGACGTATCGCCTTTGGGCAAACCGGATCGTGACCGGCGTCTCGAGCTATTATAGCCTCTACGGAGTTTACCTGATCACCATACCGCATCTCTGAGCGGAGGGGCCCATGCCCGACACCCTGGAACCGCTGATCTTCGACCTCGTCGAATGGATTGAACGCGAACCACGCTCGTATGGGGATGTGATCGAAGCGTGGCGGACGTCCTGCCCGCGCCTGACAGTTTGGGAGGATGCCATCGATCGCGGCTTCGTGCAGCGTCTCGCGAATGGATCAGGCGGCATGTCGGTCGTCGTGACCGAGGCTGGCCGCCTGTTTCTTTGTGAGCGACGTGCGGGCGCGATCAGCAGCCTCGGCAGATCGAGTTAAGGGCACGATTGTCCATCGGCTCGAGACTGCGCTGAGTCGCTGCGGCCGGGTCGGAGGTGCTGCGGCCACTGGCACCCCCGCGCTCGCATTCTGCCACGACATTTGCCGTGAAGTTCTGACGATGCGCGAGCACGTCGCCGCATTGCTGGCTGTTCACGCCGCGACCGACTTCACCCGCCGAGCCGGAGATGCCGGGGCCACCGGCGGTGCCCGTGGAGGGCCGAAGGTTCGAGTCCCCCGTTGTCGGACCCGCGTTGTTGCGGATATTGGCGTTCTGATTGCTCTGGACAGGATTGCTGTTGTT
>JAQGKN010000158.1 GCA_028290085.1 Hyphomicrobiales bacterium | reverse complement strand
ACCCGGCCGATGTCACGCAGCCACGCATGTTCCGGACCGATGCCGGGATAATCGAGCCCGGCCGAAATCGAATGCCCTTCGTTGATCTGGCCGTCGTCATCCATCAGCAGATAGGTGCGATTGCCGTGCAGCACGCCAGGGCGCCCACCGGCCAGCGAGGCGGCATGGCCATTGGCATGTTCGAGCCCATGTCCCGCGGCTTCGACGCCGTAGATCTCGATGCTCTTGTCATCGAGGAAGGGGTGGAACAGGCCGATGGCATTGGAGCCGCCGCCGATGCACGCGACGAGCGAATCCGGCAGTCGGCCCTCGGCCTCCTCCATCTGCCAGCGCACTTCATTGCCAATGACGGACTGGAAATCGCGCACCATGGCCGGATAGGGGTGCGGACCCGCTGCCGTGCCGATGCAATAGAAGGTGTCGGCGACATTGGTGACCCAATCGCGCAGCGCCTCGTTCATGGCATCCTTGAGCGTGCGCGAGCCCGATTGCACGGGCACGATCTTGGCGCCGAGCATCTCCATGCGGAAGACGTTGGGACGCTGCCGTTCGACGTCGACCGCGCCCATATAGACGACGCATTCGAGCCCGTATTTCGCGCAGGCGGTGGCAGTCGCGACGCCATGCTGGCCCGCGCCCGTCTCGGCGATGATGCGCTTCTTGCCCATGCGGCGGGCGAGCAGGATCTGGCCGAGCACATTGTTGATCTTGTGCGCGCCGGTATGGTTCAGCTCGTCGCGCTTGAAGTAGATTTTCGCGCCGCCGAACTGCTCCGTCATGCGCTCGGCGAAATAGAGCGGGCTCGGACGGCCCACATAATGTTTCGCAAGATGATCCAGCTCGGCCTGGAACGACGGGTCGGCCTTGGCGACGCCGTAGGCGGCCTCAAGCTGCAGGATCAAGGGCATCAGCGTTTCCGCAACGAAGCGGCCGCCGAAATTACCGAAGTGTCCGCGCTCGTCGGGACCGGTGCGATAGGAATTCGGAAGATCGATGCTCAACGGATGTGACTCCCAGGATGCCGGTGTCTTAAACGGTCCGGGCTTCCGAACCAAGCCTCTCGATGCCGGGCGCACGTCGCAAGGCCGCGATGAAGGCCGTGATCTTCGTCGCGTCCTTTCGCCCAGGTGCGGTCTCGACCCCCGATGAGACATCGACGGCCGCCGCGCCGGTCTGGCGTGCGGCTTCAGCGACATTCTCCGCGTCGAGGCCTCCCGACAGCATGAAGGGCACCGGGAGCGCGAGATCGCGCAATAGCTGCCAATCGAAGGCGAGGCCGTTCCCGCCCGGCAAATCGGCGCCCGCAGGCGGCTTGGCGTCGAACAGTAGCCGGTCGGCAACCGCGCTATAGGCGGCGACCTCCTTGAGATCGGCTGCGCTCGAGACGCCGATGGCCTTGATGACGGGAAGGCCGAACTGCGCGCGAATTTGCGCGACGCGGGCCGGCGATTCATGCCCGTGCAGCTGCAGCATGTCCGGCTGCGCGCGTGCGACTATCTGGGCCAGCGTGTGATCGTCGGCATCGACCGTGAGGGCCACCTTCACCGCACGCGTACCCGTCAATTCAGCGAGTTTTTCCGCAGTTTCGAGCGACACATTGCGCGGGCTTTTGGCAAAGAACACGAAGCCGACGAGGTCTGCGCCACTGCCGAGAGCCGCCCGCAGCGTCGCAGGCGTGGAAAGACCGCAGATCTTGACGACGGGTCCCCGCTTCCGGTGACCGCTCGCGAGAGCCGCGCGCAAGGGCGGGGGGAAATCGAGGCCATCGAGAAAGGTGCCGCGATCGACAGGAGATGTGCAGGACAGGGCTTTCGAGGACATGACAATGTTGCTCGCACGACGCGGCCGCTCTGTCCAGCAGCTCGGGCACCGAGCCCGTGTCAGGCGACGTCGCGACTGCGCTCCATCGCGGTCGACACACGCGGCGAGAGCTGGGCGCGGAGCCCGTCGGCCTCAGCCCGCAGTCGTTCAATATCTGCCCGCGCATGGCGCGCGGCCCTCCGATAGCGACCTTGTGCCAGCCAGGTCACCACGCCGCCGGCCAGCACGCCCAGCATGCCCGTGAGGAACAGGATGACGAACAGCGGCGCGACAATCTGGAAGCCAGGGGTGTCGCTCGACAAGGGATCGAACACCACCGTCACCATATGGCGGTTGACGATGGCGAAGACGAGCAGCAACAGGCCGACGGGCGCCAGAATCAGCCATTTCAGAAAGGTTTTCATCGGGCTCCCGTTCGGCGTCGGATCGTCAGCGGCGGGAAACGCCGGTTAGCCCGCCACTCCCTCGTTCAGACGCTCGCGCATTTCCTTGCCGGTCTTGAAGAACGGCACGACCTTCTCGTCAACCTCAACGTGCGCACCCGTGCGCGGGTTGCGGCCGAGACGCCCATCGCGGCGCTTGACGGAGAAGGCGCCGAAGCCACGCAATTCGACCCGGTCGCCGCGCGACAGCGCATGCGTGATCTCGTCGAGGATCGCGTTGACGATATTTTCGACGTCACGCAGGTAAAGATGCGGGTTGCGTTCCGCGATGCGCTGGACGAGTTCGGATTTGATCATGGCTTGGCCCCGAAAATGTGAATGCCCCGTAAGGTCCGCGTAATGTCGGACCGAGGATCGGAGAGAAAAAACTCAATCGACTGGTCCAGCTTGCCAAACTGTAACGAGACCGTCTAGGACTCGGGCATCGCTCTTCGAACTCAACCGGCGCAGCGGGCTTGCGTGTTCCGACAGGCCGAGCTGGTCGAGCGCCGCGGCCGTAACGCCGAGA
>JAQGKN010000152.1 GCA_028290085.1 Hyphomicrobiales bacterium | reverse complement strand
AAAAGCTCTTCCCCGGCTTGTTGGCGCGTGCGCCATAGGTTGAGCCACCAGCTCCGCCGCCGGGCGCTCTTCCTTGCGACCCCTGCGGCGCTGCGTCCGTTGCATCCCATTTCGAATGGGGTCTACGCTTTCCCAAGCCCGCAGAGGCTCAATGGGAGAGAAACATGGCTCGCTTGCGAGTAGAAGATCGCCGCACCCTGCTCGGAGATAACTTTGCGGAGCTAGAGGCTCAATTTGAGATCGAGTCGCGCGCAGCCATCACTCCGGAAGAAAAACGCAAGGAACTGGATCGCGCCATTCTGAAGAATGGCGAGTCGCGCTTCAGCGCGGTCGCGCTAATCCTTGGATCGGCGTTCTTTGTCTGGGCAAGCTACTACCGCGATAACGATGTCGTCGATCTGACGACCAGTATTGGTATTGTGGCACTCATCCTCGGCTTTGTTTGGTACGCGTGGCTGGTGTCCTCTGGACGCAAGCTCGCCAAGCGCAAGGCGAGCAGAGAGTTCGTCGTCTGATCAGGCGATTCCGATTAGGGTTCACGTAACCCCAGCATGAAAGGCACGAGCTATGAGCGATAGAGATCTGACCGCCTACGCGGCGCGCCCGTTGAGGGCAGTCGGCCGCGGCGACCACGCTTCAGAATCCTTCGGTCGGCCATGTCAGGTCGCGTAAACGTCCGTCCAGAGCTCCGACTGATCAGGCTCGGGGCTGACTAGAGAAAAATCGGCGGCGGCGCTGATCAGGGTGCGGATTTCGCTCTGCGTCCCCGACAATGCCTCTTCCGCGTTGCCGTGGCGGCGGGCCAGCAGGGCAACAACGTGCTCGATCGGGTCCTGCTCGCTGCGAACGCGGTCGACCTCCGCGCGGGTACGGTACTTGGCAGGGTCCGACATCGAGTGGCCGCGATAGCGATAGGTCAGCATTTCGAGCAGGAACGGACCTTGCCCGGTGCTGGCATATTCGGCGGCCTCGGCCGCAGTGGCGGGGCTGACGGCATGGCGCGAATCTCCTCGCGCCGAAAGAATCAGAACTTTCGCGCCGGGGGAATCCCCCGTGAGTCAGGACACCGAGCCGTTGGTATGACCCTCGTTTCCCTGAACTCCCCCGCCCGCCCAGTCATGCCTGCGCGGTCGTTTTGCACAACTGGCCTGCTCGCCGCAGGTCGACTAACCTGCCTTCCATTGCGACTCGACCGCGCCGGTCGACCTGGGGGCACGGAGCCATGCGGCTGAACGGTTTTAGCGTAGCGTCTTTGGTCGTCTGGCTGTCCGTCGTTGCGCTCGGGTCCGCGCACGCGCAGGATCGGGATCTGCTCCTTTCCCAGGGCCGCATCGTCACTCTGGATGCGCACTCGACCGTCGCCGAGGCTGTCATCATCCGGGACGGCCACATAGCCGCCATCGGTTCGAGCGCCACGCTTCGCACGCAGATGCGGCCCGGGACTCAGGAGATTGATCTCGGCGGCCGCACAGTCATTCCCGGCCTGATCGATTCCCACATTCATGCCATCCGCGCAGGCCTGACCTATTCGACACAGGTCAGCTGGATCGGCGCCACCTCGCTGCGCGAGGCGCTCGAGCGTATCGGGACGGCCGCGAAAACCACGCCGCCCGGCGACTGGATCGTCGTTCCCGGCGGCTGGAGCATCCAGCAATTCTCGGAGGCTCGACGCCCGACGCAAGGCGAGATCGCCCAAGCCGCGCCCGGCCATCCCGTCTACATCCAGATGTCCTATGTCAGCACGCTCCTCGCGCCGCTGGGTTTCCAGAAACTGGCGATCGCTGAAGATGCGGACCTCCCCGCCAACGGACATCTCGAACGCGATCCCGAGGGACGTCTCACAGGCTGGGTGACGGGAGAACTGAAAACCATCGTCGATCTTTACGAGCGGCTGCCCAGGGCTACGCTCGAACAGTCGATGGCCGGCACGGCGCGTTTCTTCCGCGAGTTGAATCGCTTCGGTCTCACAGGCGTCTCCGATCCCGGCGGTCACAACCTCGCGCTCGACCAATATGCTGCTGTTCTGGCGATGGGACGCGAACATGCCTTGACGCTTCGCGTGCGCTACAGCCTTTGCGCACCGCGGGCCGGATCGGAACTGGCCGATTTCCAGACCTTGACCCGTGAGCACCCGATGGGTTCGGGCGACGATTGGCTGCGCTTCAACGGGCTTGGGGAATGCGTCACGTGGGGCATGTACAACAACGAACATCCCGATTCCGCGCAACTCGCGCAATTCGAGGCTGTCGCGCTCTGGGCGGCGCGGGCGGGCCTGACCATCACCGTGCATTGGAACAATGATTCCTCCGTGCATTATCTGCTCGATGCGCTCGAACATGTCGCGGAGCAGGCGCCGATCGCTTCCCTGCGCTGGTCGATCGCCCATGTGCATGACGCCACGCCACAAACCCTGGCGCGCATGAAGGCGCTTGGCGTGGGCTGGCTGATGCAAGACCGGCTCTATTTCGCTGCGCCGGCCTTCCTCGGCGCCTATCAGCGCAGCCGCATCGAGGCGATGCCGCCCATCGTGAGCGCGCTTCGGATGGGCCTGCCTGTCGGTGGGGGCACCGACGCCGATCGCGTCATGTCCTACAACCCGTTCGTCGCCCTGCAATGGATGCTCGACGGGCGCACGCTCTCGGGCGCGCGGACGCGGACCGCCGCCGAGATCCCGAGCCGCGAGGAGGCGTTGCGCATCTATACGCAGGGCAGCGCGTGGTTCACGCATGATGAGGGCCAGCGCGGCCAGCTGTCGCCCGGCATGCTCGCCGACCTCGCGGTTCTCTCCGATGACATACTGACTATGCCGGTCGAGCGAATCGGGACGCTCACGTCTCTTCTGACAATGGTCGGCGGCAGGGTCGTCTATGCGGACGGGCCGTATGCGGGTCTTGAAGAGCCGGACCCCAAACATCCTCAGAGGTAGACGTCGCGCGCGTTCTGGCCCAAAATCTCCGCCGCAGGCGCATGCGATCTGACGACTTCCCGGTCGGCGATCAGCCAAGAAGCGCCGCATGGGAGGAGCGAAGGATGTTCACCGTTCTGCTCATCGTGCATGGCCTGTGCGCGGTTGCCCTGCTGGGCGCCGTGACGCATCAGGCCTTCGCGGTCTGGTGGCCCGCGCGAAAGGGCGCCGGGCTCGTCTCAAGCTTCCGCGCGGTGCAGGCCGCGAAATTTCGCAATGGGATCATTGCGCTCTTCGTGATCACCTTCGTTCTCGGCGCGATCATCTATCCGGCCTACCGGCTCACCGTTCGCACCTATTTCGAAACCGCGCGGCTGTGGAACGCCAACGGCTCCTTCGAGCTGAAGGAGCAGTTCGCCGTGCTGGGGCTCGGCATGCTGCCGTTCTATTGGCTCGTCTGGCGGCAGCCGCTCGACGAGGCGTTCGCCGGTGCGCGGCGGGCCACCACCGCCATCCTGTTTTTCGTCGTGTGGTTCGGCTTTCTCGTCGGCCATGTGCTCAACAATATCCGGGGGCTGTTCGGACAATGAACGCTGAACGCACCTTCCCCGTTTTCGCGGCGGCCTTCGCCATCGTCTACGTCATCGCCGAGCAGTGGAATTTCGCGCTGATGACCTATCATCCGCGCATCAACGCCTGGGGCCTGTGGGCGGAGGCGCCGCGCAGCGGCCCGGCGATGTACTGGTACGGCTGGATCGGCACGGCGCTGATCGGCGCGGTCCTCGTCAGCCTCGCCTCACTGCCGTTCACGAAAAGCCGCCGTCTGCCGGCCTGGATCGGCTGGGCCGTGCCTCTCGCCGTGATCGTCGCCTTCGTCTACCTGCTCCGGGCTTTCTTCTTCCGCTGAGACGTTTCTTTAAGGACGAGATCATGACTCACATATCGGCCAAGATAGGCCTCGTTTCCCTGGCTCTGTTTGGGCTCTTCGCGTTGGCCTCTCCTTGTATCGCGGGAGGTGACGACATCGACGGCAGCGGCGTCAGCGATCCCGAGGATGGGCCGCCGTTCTTCGGAGTCGCGCGCGATGTCAGCACACAGAAAGTGCTCGTCGATGCCATCGTGCGTGCCGAATTTGCCAAGGGACAGGTCATCATGACGCGAACCGATCCCGAGGGCGCCTTCCGTTTCGGCGCATTCGGCAAGACCGTGCCCCCCGAAACCGTCCAGATCAAATGCGCCATGAAAGGCTACAAGCTTCTCGACGTGTCGCGCCGCCAGGGCTCCGGGCCCCCCGACACACCCATCGAGGTCGAGTGCCTGCTGGAGCCCGAATAAACGCAAAACGCGCCCTAAGGGGCGCGTTTTTTCTTCCCGGCGGGACCCGCTTCAACGAGCGCGGCAAGTTCGGCTTTTCGCTCCGCCGACAGACGGGGCTCGACGCCGCCGGCATACGAATCCAGGCAAAACGATCTGGCTATCCGAAACAATCGGCTTGGCGTTGTACTTACCCACGCAGCTCGTGACGATCTCGCGAATATGCTTGAATGCGCAAACGCGGTAGAACTCCACGTCAGAGCCATCGATATCGCTCTTGCTACTCACGATTTCGTTGGTCAGCCAAGCCACGACCACCAGGCTCTCTATTCGCGATTTTGTCCGCGATGAATTTACGGACCTCGGCGGTAACGCTTGTATTTTCCATAATCTAGATCCTCGTCGCGATCATGTCGTGTTAATCGCGCCATGCACTACGTGGGCTTCATCGCGGAGTATTCGCGGGAGCTGGCGAAAAGGGTTCAACTCCCACCATTGGTGGAAGTTATCGACCACCCAAGGCGACGTACCGCGTCGGGCTGGTTTTGCGGTCGCTGGATTTGGCGAGCACAAAGCGGCTGCTGGTTTGCGCCGACAAAATACGTCACCACAAATTTGTGAGGTCCCCAGATTCGGGGAGCGCAAGTCATGGAGGTTGGTACGGATTTCGTCCCGACCCACATGCGACAATCCGCCTCGAGTGGAGGGCCCAATCGCGATTATCTGTGGCGATTGGCCGTTCCCATGTATTCGCGCCTGGACTATACATCGCGATGACTCTTTCTGCGTAAGACAGAAGAGCGGGGGGACTACATGGGTCAAAGATCACGTGCCGTCGGAACGGCGTTATTTTCATTGGGTGTTCTCGCAGTCTTCCAGACCGGCGCGCTGGCGCAGGCCAAGGTCGCGATCGATGCCGACGATATCGGCGGCGTGCTTTCAGGGCCCAACGGTCCGGAAGGCGGTGTCTGGGTCATCGCTGAGACCAAAGATCTCGGTGTTCGCTACATCAAGATCGTCGTGACAGACGATGCCGGGCGCTTCGTGATCCCCGATTTGCCCAAGGCGAATTACAATGTCTGGGCGCGTGGCTATGGCCTGGTGGATTCCGCCAAGGTGGTTGCGCAGCCCGGCAAACTCGTCGATCTCGTCGCGACGGCGGCGCCCGACGCGGCCTCCGCCGCGAAGATCTATCCGGCGATCTACTGGTATTCGATGCTGAAGATTCCGCCCGCCACCGAGTTCGGCGGCAAGAGTGACATTCCCGACAAGCTGACCCAGACGGACTGGCTCAACCTGATGAAGAACAACGGCTGTATCGGCTGCCATCAGATAGGCCAGCTTTCGACACGCACGGTGCCCGAAGCCTTCGGCAAGTTCGACAGCGGAGCCGATGCCTGGGCTCGGCGGACGCAATCGGGTCAGGCCGGCGAGCCCATGACCAATCTGCTCGCCGGAGAGATGGGCGGCGCGGCCTATAAATATTTCGGCGACTGGACCGACCGGATCGCCAAGGGCGAGTTGCCGCATTCCAAGCCCGAGCGGCCCCAGGGCGTCGAGCGCAACATCGTTGTGACCCTGCGCGACTGGATGGACGAGAAGCATTACGTCCACGACCTCATCTCCAGCGACAAGCGCAATCCGACCGTCAACGGCAACGGTCCGCTCTATGGCTCGCCGGAATACAGCACAGATTCGATTCCGATCCTCGATCCGGTCAAGAATGTCGCGAGCAGATTCACGCTTACCGCGACAGCGGACACGCCCGAGGCGTTGGGGCCGGGACATGCCGCCGCCAAGGAGGCCCTGCAGCCCTCCGCCTATTGGGGCGACGAGAAGATCTGGAGCAGCAAGGCGAACAATCACAACAGCATGATGGATGCGCAAGGCCGTGTCTGGATGGCGGCGAACGGCTATGCGCCCAAAAATCCCGACTTCTGCCGCAAAGGCTCGGACAATCCGTCGGCCAAATTGTTTCCGATCGAGCAGAGCAACCGTCGCGTGACGATGCTCGATCCGAAGACGCAGAAATACACGACCTATCAGACCTGTTTCCAGACGCAT
>JAQGKN010000216.1 GCA_028290085.1 Hyphomicrobiales bacterium | reverse complement strand
CTTTTCGGGCCCCGCCAGTCAGGCCATGATCGCGGGCCTCGTGCCGCCCGAGCATCTCGGCAATGCGGTGGCGCTGTCCTCATCGGCCTATCAGACGGCAATCATCGGCGGGCCCGCGATTGGCGGTTTGCTGTATACGTTCGGCCCTTCCGTCGTCTTCGGCGCGACGGCTTTATGTTTTTGCATCAGCCTTGTCGCCTACCTCATCATGCACAAGCGCGGTGTGAAGGCCCGGCCTGAGCGCTTCAGCTTCGCTTACATGGCAGGCGGGATTCATTACATCTTCGCGAAGAAGATCATTCTGGGCGCCATAACACTCGACCTTTTCGCGGTGCTGCTGGGGGGCGCCACGGCGCTGCTGCCGGTCTATGCACGCGATATTTTTCTGGTCGGGCCGGAGGAGTTGGGATTGCTGCGCAGTGCGCCGGCGCTCGGCGCATTCCTGACGTCGCTGCTGCTGGCTCACCGGCCACTTCGCAGCAAGGCAGGGTTGCGCATGTTCCAGGCCGTTGCCCTGTTCGGTGCGGCCACCATCGGCTTCGGATTGTCGACGAGCTTCTGGGTGGCGCTGCCGTTCCTCTTCATCCTGGGCGTTACCGACATGATCAGCGTCTTCGTCCGCTCCACGCTCATGCAAGTGGAAACACCCGATGAAATGCGCGGGCGCGTCGCGGCTGTGAACATGGTCTTCGTGGGCGCGTCGAACGAACTCGGCCAGTTCGAATCAGGCCTTCTGGCATGGCTCGTGGGTCCGGTGATGGCCGTCGTGCTTGGCGGTGTCGGGACGATCGCCGTCGCTGGCATCTGTGCGCGCGCGTTTCCAGCATTGCTGAAGCGTGACCAGCCAACCTGAGGGTTTGTCGCTCTGGCGGGCACAGGGTGCCTATTTCTTGGGCGGGCCAGTATCAGCCAGAGTGAAGATCGCATCTGACGACCTGAAAACTATGAGATTTCGGGCGAGCGTAAGCTGAGGGATGGGGTTGTCTCCTTGCGCGCAGAAGCATCTCTGCCTCCGGGCCCTCCCGGGGGTTCAAATCGCCAGATCGACTATTTTATTGAATTAGAAGGGTAAACTGTCTTGGCACAGGGCGTGCTTCCATAGACATGCGACCGCACGGTGGCGGTCTGGCGCTTATGGAGGCGGATGATGTCGAGCCAGTCCAAGCTCGTACTCGAAAATGTCTCGATGACTTTTCAAACCGACGGCAAGCCGTTTACGGCTCTGGCCCCGGTGAACCTCGAGATCCCTGCCGGCAAATTTATCTCCCTGATCGGACCTTCGGGTTGCGGAAAGAGCACGATCTTCAACATCGTAGCGGGGCTTCAGCCGGCGACGACCGGCCGCGTGCTGATCGATGGTGAGGATGCGACGGGGCTCATCGGGCGCGTGGGCTACATGCTGCAGAAGGATCTGCTGCTGCCCTGGCGCACCGTGCTCGACAATGTCGCGCTCGGCATGGAAATCCGGGGTTACAAGATGAGCGAGGCCCGTGCGCGGGCGCTTCCTCTGCTGGCTCGCTACGGGCTCGGCGGTTTTGAGCATCGCTATCCCGGCTCGCTCTCGGGCGGCATGCGCCAGCGCGCGGCGCTTTTGCGCACCTTGCTGGTCGATCAGGACGTTATCCTGCTCGACGAGCCCTTCGGCGCGCTCGATGCGCAGACCAAAGCGCGGATGCAGGAATGGCTGCTGCAGCTATTTACCGATTTCGGCCGGACGGTGGTCTTCGTCACTCATGACGTCGAGGAAGCGATTTTCCTGTGCGACGAGATCTACGTCATGGCCAGCCGCCCCGGCCGTATCGTCGAGAAACTGCCGATCGACCTGCCGCGCCCGCGCGATCGCGCCGTGGTGTCCTCGCCGCGCTTTGTGGCCATGAAGAAATATTGCCTCGATCTCCTGCATCTCGCGGCGCCCGAAACTCATGGGGATCTCGCCGCGTGACGTTCTCGATATCCAGCATGAAAGGTCGCCTGATGGCCACCAAGACGTCTTCCTTTCCGACCGCGCGCGCCCTCTGGGACGCGGTGCCTCGTCTTTCCAGCTCGCCGGAAACGCGTCCGCGGCCCGTGCGGCGCCTTCCGGTGCGGCGTGACTGGCCGACCTGGGTCGTCGCACTCGTTCAGATCGCAATCCTTATCGTCTTTGTCGGTGGGTGGGAGGTCTCGGCGCGTCTCAAGCTCATCGATCCCTTCTTCTGGTCGCAGCCGAGCGCCATCTGGTCGACGGGTGTGATCTTCTTCCAGGAAGGGGAGGCGTTCGCCGACATCGCGTTCACGTTCCGCTCGACGCTGCTCGGCTTCTTCATCGGCACGACGACGGGCGCCTTGCTCGGCATGTCCTTCTGGTGGTCGAGCAATTACGCGCGGATCATGCAGCCCTACATCATCTGCCTGGAGTCGCTGCCCAAGCTTGCTCTCGCGCCGCTGATCATTCTTGTTTTCGGCATGGGGCTGTCATCCAAGGTCGCGATTGCAACGGCACTGACGCTCGTTGTGTCGACGCTCACCGCTTATGCGGGCGTCAAGGCGGTGGATCACGACCAGGAGCGGCTGTTCTATTCCCTGGGTGCAAGCCGGTGGCAGGTGTTCACGAAGCTCGTCGCGCCATCCTGCATTCCATGGATCATCTCGATCCTGCGCGTGAACATCGGTCTGGCTCTGACAGGCGCGATCGTCGGCGAATTCGTCTCGTCGCAGCACGGTCTGGGACGCACGATCATCTATGCGGGACAGACCTATGAAATCCCGCTCGTCTGGGTGGCTGTGTTCGTTCTCTCGGCTCTCTCCATGGTCATGTATGTGGCCGTCGCCTACCTCGAAAAAGTCCTGCGCAAGGGCATCGTTCACTGATTTTCGGCTGACGCAAAGCCACTGAAATGGAGACACACATGTATGCCATCACGCGCCGCGTCGCGCTCGCAACCATCCTCGCAACCGGGGTGGCCTCAGGCGCGCTTGCCCAGGAAAAAAAGGCACCCCTTCTCGTCGCGGAGCCGACGCATGGCATCGGTTATCTGCCGCTCTATGTCGCCATCGCCAATGGCTATTTCACGGAGCAGGGCATCGACGTGAAAGTCATCACGATCGACAGCGGTTCAGGTCACACGAACGCAGTGCTGACCGGACAGGCCTTCGCCTTCATCGGTGGACCGGAGCATGACGCCTTCGCCAAGCTGAAGGGTGCCGAGCTGCGCGCGGTGGTCAATGTCGTGGATCGCGGCAATGTCTATTTCGTCGCACGCAAGGGGATGGAGCCGAAGCCCGGCCAGAGCATGCCCGATTACTTCAAGGGGAAGAAGATCGGCGTCGGCCAGTACAGCGGCACGCCCAATTCGATTACGCGTTACCTCATGAAGAAGTACAATCTTGACGTGAAGAGCGACGTGACGCTCATAGAGACCTCGACGGCCGCCGTCATCGCCACCGTCAAGACGGGCGCAGCCGAGATCGGTAACGTGTCCGAGCCGCTGATTTCGCGCGGCATCAAGGAAGGTCTCTGGGGCGAGCCCTTCCTGTCCATCCCCGCCGATCTTGGTCCCTACGCCTATTCAACCTTGAATGTCCGTCTCGACTCGATCGAGAAGGATCCGGACTCCGTGCAGAAGTTCGTCAACGGGGTCGTGAAGGGCCTGAAATTCACCTACGCGCATCCTGACGAAGCAACCAAGGTCGCCAAGAAAGAATTCCCGACCATGTCGGAGGAAGACTTGAAGGCCACGCTCGATCGCACCTTCAAGGATGAACTCTGGAGCAAGGACGGTTCGATCTCGCAGGCCTCGTGGGATACGGCGAGCGCGGTCGTGCGCGCTGCGGGCATCCTGAAGGAAGACGTGAAATACGACGCGATCATCGACAATCGCTTCCTGAAGGCGGTCAAAGCCGAAGCGGTGAAGTGAGCGGTCAGGCATCGTTATTCAGCAAACATCAACAGGAGTGGGCACGATGAGCGAAGCGGTCTGGGATAAATTTCTGACGGAACGCGACAAGGCTGTGTTTTCCGCGTCGGGCTATGGCGCGCGCGGCGGATTCGGCAAGAAGCCGGCGCTCCTCGTCATCGACGTGAACTATGCTTTCTGCGGCGACAAGTCCGAGCACATTCTCGAATCCATCAAGCGCTGGCGTAATTCCTGCGGTGAAGAGGCCTGGCCGGCGGTTGCAGCCATCAAGTCTCTTGTCGA
>JAQGKN010000148.1 GCA_028290085.1 Hyphomicrobiales bacterium | reverse complement strand
TCTCGGCTCTCGCTGGCTCACTGGCACTGGCCGTGATCGTCGTGCCTGTTGTGGTGCGCACGACTGAAGACATGTTGCTGCTGGTGCCCAACCAGCTGCGCGAGGCCGCCTCGGCGCTCGGCCTGCCGCGCTCCCTGATGATCCGGCGCATCGCATATCGCGCCGCGCGCACCGGGCTCATCACCGGTATCCTGCTCGCAACAGCGCGTGTCGCGGGCGAGACGGCGCCGCTGCTCTTCACGGCGCTGAGCAATCAGTTCTGGAGCCTCGACCTCACTAAGACGATGGCGAACCTTCCGGTCACCATCAACAATTTCGTGCAAAGCCCCTACGCCTACTGGCGCCAGTTGGCGTGGACGGGCGCCCTCATTATCACTCTCGCAGTTCTCGCGCTGAACATCGTTGCGCGTGTCCTCGACGCTGAAAGGACGAAGAAGTGACCGACCTCGCTGTCATGGAAAACACATCCGGCCCGGCCGTCGCAAAGCAGCCTCGCGCCAAGCTCGAAATCCAGGGCCTGAACTTCTACTACGGCACGACGCACGCGCTGAAGAACATCAACCTGTCGCTGGCGACCAACACGGTCACGGCGTTCATCGGCCCATCGGGTTGCGGCAAGTCCACGCTGCTGCGTGTACTCAACCGCATGTACGATCTCTATCCGGGCCAGCGCGCCGAGGGCGAGGTATTGCTCGACAACGAGAACGTGCTGAATCCTCAGCTCGATCTTAACCTGCTGCGCGCGCGCGTCGGGATGGTCTTCCAGAAGCCGACGCCGTTTCCGATGACGATCTACGAAAATATCGCTTTCGGCATCAAGCTCTACGAGAACCTCCCCAAGAGCGAACTCGATGGCCGCGTCGAGGCGGCGCTGAAGGGCGCAGCCCTTTGGACCGAGGTGAAGGACAAGCTGAATGCCAGCGGTCTTTCTCTGTCGGGCGGCCAGCAGCAGCGCCTGTGCATCGCGCGCACAGTGGCGATCCAGCCCGAGGTGATCCTGTTCGACGAACCCTGCTCGGCGCTCGATCCGATCTCGACCGCCAAAGTCGAAGAACTGATCGACGAGTTGAAGGCGAAATACACGATCGCCATCGTGACCCACAACATGCAACAGGCGGCACGCGTTTCCGAGTTCACAGCCTTCATGTATCTCGGCGAGATTGTCGAATACGGTCGTACCGACCGCATCTTCACATCGCCTGAAAAGCGTCAGACGCAGGACTACATCACCGGCCGCTTCGGCTGAGCGCAGCGCGCGGACGCAAGGAAATCGCCATGACCGAACATATCGTCACCTCCTACGATCTCGAACTCGAAGCGCTCGGCCGCAGCATCGCGGAGATGGGGGGCATCGCGGAGAAGATGCTCTCCGACGCGATGGATGCACTTGTCACCATGGACGTTGAGCTCGCCCGTACGGTGGTCTCAGCCGATCCGCGTCTCGACGCGCTGCAGCGCCAGGTGGAAGACGCCGCCGTCATGACCATCGCACGCCGCCAGCCGATGGCAGTCGATCTGCGCGCCATCGTGGCCTCTATCCGCGTGTCCGGTGATCTCGAACGCGTCGGCGACCTCGCCAAGAATATCGCCAAGCGCGCGATCAAGCTTGGCGCCGAGCCGCGTATGCCGCGGGCTACCATCGGCCTTAAGCACATGGGCGAATTCGCCCTTCTGCAGCTGAAGGAAGTCCTCGACGCCTATTCGGCACGCGATGTCGAACGCGCTCGCGCAGTCTGGATGCGCGACGCGGAACTCGATGCGCTCGAGGATTCCGTGTTCCGCGATCTTCTCACCTTCATGATGGAAGATCCGCGCAACATCTCCTTCTGCACGCATCTTCTGTTCTGCTCGAAGAACATCGAGCGCGTGGGAGACCACGCGACCAATATCGCAGAGACCGTCTACTACCTGGTGACCGGCGGCAACCTGCCGATGGAACGGCCGAAGGGCGGCTCCATCAACATGGCCGCCGGAACGAAGTGATGTCATGGCTGAGGTAAGGACGATTGTGACACGAGATGCGCTGAGCGCACCGCGCATCCTCATCGTCGAGGATGAGGCGGCGCTCTCGATGCTTCTCGCCTATAACCTCGAGGCGGAAGGTTTTCTGGTCGAGCGCGCGGAACGAGGCGACGATGCCGAACTCCGCCTGCTCGAAAGCCCGCCCGATCTCGTCATCCTCGACTGGATGTTGCCCGGCGTTTCCGGCATCGAGATCTGCCGCCGCCTGCGCGCTCGCGACGCGACGCGCACGCTGCCGGTCATCATGCTGACGGCGCGTGGCGAAGAGGGCGAGCGCGTGCGCGGCCTCTCGGTGGGTGCCGACGATTATGTTGTAAAACCCTTCTCGGTGCCCGAACTCATGGCGCGTGTGCGCGCGCTGTTGCGCCGCGCGAGCCCCGAGCGCATTGCCGGCCGCCTGAATGCGGGCGACATCGAACTCGACCGCGAGACGCATCGCGTGCGCCGCGCCGGGCGCGACATTCATCTGGGGCCGACGGAATTCCGCCTGCTCGACTACCTGCTTGAAAAGCCCGGCCGCGTGTTCACGCGCGCGCAATTGCTCGACGCGGTCTGGGGCATGTCCGCCGAGATCGACGAGCGCACGGTCGACGTGCATGTCGGTCGCCTGCGCAAGGTGCTGTCGCGCGGGCGTGAGCGCGATCCAATCCGCACGGTGCGCGGCGCTGGTTATTCCTTCGACGAGACCTTCGGACGCGCCTGAATTGGTCTGTGGAACAGATACGAAAATGGCGGATCCTCGGATCCGCCATTTGCGTTTGTTCGGCCTCCGATCAGCGCCTTATGCGAGGCGCTGAAGCTTCTTCTCACGATCGCGCTCACGACGGCGATCCTGCGCCGGCTGATAGGCGATACGCGCATGGTGGTTGCAGTAGGGTCCAGCACCTGCCGGCGACTTGGAGCCGCAGAAGCGGAACTCCGGCGTCGTCGGGTCGCCGACCGGCCACCGGCACATGGCTTCGCGAAGGTCCATGATCGTCACCATCTCGGACATCGGAATAACGACGTCTTCGACGGGAAGGGGCTCAGGTGCTTCGATCGGCTTGAACGCCAGTGCTGTATTGCCGCGCGCCAGAGGAGCAGATGGCCGTTGCGGTTGTACCCGCACCGGCTGTGGCCGTATCCGCTGTCTCGGTTGCGCTGCTGTCGGGGCCTTGACCCGGCCGGACAGGCCGAGCCGATGCACTTTGCCAATCACGGCATTGCGCGTGATGCCGTGGGAGAGCTCCGCAGCAATCTGGCTGGCACTAAGTCCGTCCAGCCATAATTTGCGCAGGAGATCCACGCGCTCATCGGTCCAGGACATGAGTGTCCTCCTCAAAGGGTCCGCATAAAGAATCCAATCGTGAACGCGGCACCGGAAAACCGGCGTCGTTTATACGCGTCACACTCTCGGAAGGTCCGCCGCACGAGATGTCGTAGTCGACAAAAAGGACGCTACACTAGCCGTTGAATCGCACGCAAGAGTCCCAAGCCTTAACGAATCGTTTTCCCCAGCGAGTTGCATTTTCGACTCACATTCGGCATCTCAATGCATCCAAATACGAGTGAATGGAGACGCCGAACTACACGTTCCGCCTATTGTCTGAGGGCAAGTTTCTCCA
>JAQGKN010000143.1 GCA_028290085.1 Hyphomicrobiales bacterium | reverse complement strand
GCAAGAAAGTGAAGCAGATCGCGCATCTTCTGCATATCTCCGAGCAGACCGTGAATTTCTATCTCAGTCGCGCCCGCGCAAAACTCGGTGTCACCAACACCACGCATGCCGCGGTGCTGGCGATGGAACTCGGTCTCGTAGACTTCGACTCCGGCCCAGAGCGAGAGGTCGTCTAGTTCGTGCTTTTGCCGGGATCGCGCACGGCGGGCACTGTTTCGAACTCGACATTCCACAAGGCACCGTCGCGGCGCTCGACCTTGCGGATATAGACGTTTTGCACGATGTCGCGCGTCGCGGGGTCGATGCTGATCGGCCCGCGCGGACTGACCCAGGCGCGGCCTTTCATGGCCTCGACGAGCGCCTCGCCTCTCGCCTCGCCCTTCGTCGCGGCAAGCGCGTCGAAAACAAGATGCATCCCGTCATAGCCGCCGATGGCCATGAGGTTGGGACGCACGCCATAGGCCTTCATGAAGGCCTCGCGATAGTCGCGGTTTTCCGGCGAGTCGTGCGCGGCCGAATAATGATGCGAGGTGATCATGCCCATGACGGGCTCGCCCATGTCATCCAGCGTCAGATCGTCGACCACATCGCCGGTGGCGATAACCTTGATGCCGGCCTCAGCGAACCCGCGCTCGGCAACGGACTTCATGAGATCGGCGCCCTGCCCATTGGGCACGAAGAGAAACAATGCGTCGGGCGAAAGATCCTTGGCGCGTTGCAGATAGGGGCCGAAAGCGGGGCTGGCGAGCGGAGCCCGCAGGCTTCCAACGACCTGACCGCCGGAGGATTCGAAGCCCTTCATGAAGGCCTTTTCCGCGTCCTGGCCCGGACCATAATCAGAGACGAGCGTGACCACGCGTTTCATGCCATTGCGCGCCGCCCATTGGGCAAGTGGCGTCACATTCTGCGCCATTGTGAAACTGGTGCGCAGGATGAACGGCGATTGCTCGGTGATGATCGAGGTCGCCGCCGCCATCACGATCATCGGCACTTTGGCGCGCGTCGCAACAGGTGCCGCGGCAAGCGCCAGCGGCGTGAGGCCGAAGCCCGCGAGCAGATCGACATGATCGTTGGTCACCAGTTCCTGCGCGAGACGGCGCGTCGTGTCGGGCTGGCCCGCATCGTCACGCAGCACGATCTCGATCTTCCGGCCGGCGACGTCCTCGCCATGCTGCTTGAGATAGAGCCGCACGCCGTTTTCGACCTGACGCCCGATGGAGCCCGCGAAGGGGCCGCTTAGAGGAAGAACGAGCCCGACACGAAAGGGCTCGGCGGCAAATGACGGCACGATGGCAGCGAGGGCGAACGCAAGAGCTAGCGGCAAACGCAGGTTCATGAAGGCTCCACAGGACTTTTAAGAATATTCTCGAGATGCGCATCGATCGCGCGCTTGATCTCGTCACGCAAGGGTTCGGCGGCCGCGAGAATCTGCGCGGCCTTGAAGAAATCGAGCACCCGAAAGCCCTGCACTGCTGGCACCAGCAGGATATCGGGACGGCTGACCTTCAGCATTTCCGAGGTGATGGCGTTCTGCATGATCTGCGCTGTGCCAAACATCGCCTCGAAGGGCGAGGGCGCGCCTGCGCGATCCGCCACGGGACCGCCTGTCACATCGCATGCGATGACAAGATCGGCGCGCGAGAGAAGCCCGCGAAAGGGCAATGGATTGACCGCTCCGCCATCGACCAGAATGCGACCATTGGCCATCACCGGCTTCACCAATCCCGGTATAGCCATGGAGCCCGCGACAGCGGGAGCCAGAGGCCCAGAGTTGAACGCCGTCTCGCAGCGTCCCGCGAAATCGGTAGCAACGGCCGTGAACGGCAGTTTCAATTCCTCGAACCGATCCGGCACGGCTTTCGGCCAGAACAGGTCCAGAAACACTTCGCCGTCGATCAGGACCGGATTGCTGAACCCGCCGCTGAAGAGGTCCTTGAACCGTCCGATGCGCGCGCGCAGCAGCAGGCTCATCACCCCCGCGCGGTCGCGCAGCAGGCCCAGAAGGTGGGCGCGAATTTCACGTCCTGTGAGGCCCGCCGCGTAGGCAGCGCCGAGAATGGCGCCCATGGACGTGCCTGCGATTTCAACTGGGGGAAGGCCGAGATCGTCGAGTGCTTCCAGCACCGCGACATGGGCAAGGCCGCGCGCGCCACCGGCGCCGAGCGCAAGCGCGATGGTCGGGGAGGATGCCGGGCGAGCGGAGTTCATGCGGCATGTCTTACAGCAAACTACGACTTTGGTAGATAGGGCTATTGACCCACAGCGCCACTGTATACAACGAAGGCCGCATTACCATGCCCATGGTGAGGCAACCCCTTGACGCTTGAGGCCGCTGCGATATGGTTCTGTATACAAAAAACCATCGGAGACGCCTCATGACGACACGTCAGGATCATCCGGCAGGCCAGATGCTCGCCGATCCGAATCGCCCGTCCTTCCCCATGAACGCCTGGTACGCGGCGGCCTGGGACGTGGACGTGAAGCATGAGTTGCTGGCGCGCACGATCTGCAACCGCAAGGTCGTCATGTACCGCCGCAAGGACGGAATCGTCGCCGCGCTGGAGGATGCCTGCTGGCATCGCCTCGTGCCGCTGTCGCTGGGGCGACTCGAGGGCGACGAGGTGATCTGCGGCTATCACGGCCTCACCTATAATTCGCAGGGGCGCTGCACACACATGCCCTCGCAGGAGACGATCAACCCCTCCGCCTGCGTTCGCTCCTACCCCGCCGTCGAGAAGCATCGCTACATCTGGCTGTGGATGGGTGACCCGGCGCTCGCCGACCCCGCGCTCGTGCCAGACCTTCACTGGAACCACGATCCGGAATGGGCGGGCGACGGCAAGACCATCCATGTGAAATGCGATTACCGGCTGGTTCTCGACAATCTGATGGACCTCACGCACGAGACCTTCGTGCATGGGTCGAGCATCGGTGATCGCTCCGTGGCCGAAGCTCCCTTCCAGACGACCTACAGCGACAAGACCGCGACCGTGTCACGCTGGATGCGCGACATCGTTCCGCCGCCCTTCTGGGCCGGGCAACTCGGCAAGCCGGGCAATGTCGATCGCTGGCAGATCATCAATTTCGAAGCGCCCTGCACCATCGCCATTGATGTCGGCGTGGCGCCCGCTGGCAGCGGCGCACCCGAGGGCGACCGCTCGCAGGGCGTCAACGGCTTTGTTCTCAACACGATCACGCCGGAGACGGAAACAACCTGCCACTATTTCTGGGCCTTCTGCCGCAACTACAAACTCGGCGAGCAGCGCATCACACACCAATTGCGTGAAGGCGTGACCGGCATTTTCCACGAGGACGAAATCGTGCTCGAAGCGCAGCAGCGCGCGATCAACGAAAATCCGGGCCGGGTTTTCTACAATATCAATATCGATTCCGGGGCGCTCTGGGCGCGCCGTCTCATCGACCGCATGATCGACGCCGAGCGGCCGCGTCAGCAGCACGCGGCGGAATGAGATGACGCGCGACAACGATCCGGATCGTTCGGTCTCGCAAACGGTGAGAGCCTTGCTTTCGCTGCGGGACCTCATTCTGTCGGGTGCGCTGGCGCCGGGCGAGCGCATCTCCGAACTCTCCATGGTGGAACGCACCGGGGCCTCGCGCACTCCGGTGCGCATGGCTCTGGTGCGACTCGAAGAGGAAGGGCTGATCGAGCCCATTCCCTCGGGCGGCTTTTCCGTAAAAGCCTTTACGGAGGCCGATATTTTCGACGCCATCGAAGTGCGCGGCGCGATGGAGGGGCTCGTGGCACGCGCCGCTGCGCAGCGCGGCGTGTCGGATGCGGCTCTCGCCGACATCAGGGATTGCCTCGCCGAAATCGACGTTCTCATCGATGCGATGGAATCGAGCCTCGAGCACTTTTCCGATTACGTGAGGCTGAACGCGCGCTTTCATGCGGCGCTGCATGAACTCTCGGGCAGCCCCGTGATGATCCGGCAGGCGGAGCGCGCGGGCGCTTTGCCCTTTGCCTCGCCATCAGGCTTCGTGATGGCGCAATCGGCTCTGCCGCAAGCGCGCACGATCCTTATCGTCGCGCAGGACCAGCATCGCTGCGTGGTCGAGGCCATCGCCAATCGCGAGGGCGAACGCGCCGACGCGATCATGCGCGAACACGCCCGCCTCGCGCGGCGCAATCTGCAGCTCGCACTCGAAAACCAGACGACACTCGATCTCGTCGCCGGATCGGCACTGATCCGCCGCGCGCGATGAACAGGAGACTTCGATGCGTTACGCCATGACATGGAGCGAAGCGAAGATCGCCGCGATCCACGATGTCGCGCCGTCGGTTCGTGAATTCACGATTGTGCCCGCGCAAGGGGCACGTCCTTACGCGCCGGGCTCGCATCTCAATGTCGAGGTGATGATCGAGGGGCGGCCTGACCACCGCTCCTATTCGCTCGTCGGGACGGGCGATGGCACGCGCTATCGCATCGCCGTCAAGAGCCACGAGGACAGCCGTGGCGGCTCGCGCTACATGTGGGGACTGCCAGTGGGCGCGCGTCTCTCGATTACAGAGCCGCATAATCTCTTCGCGCTGGAATTCGGACGGCCCGAATATCTGCTGATCGCAGGCGGAATCGGCATCACGCCCATCGTCTCCATGGTCGCCGCGCTGGAGCGCGCGCATGCGAACTGGCGCATGATCTATGCCTGCCGCAGCAGGCCCGACGCTGCCTTCCTCGACCATCTGCAGGGGCTCTACGGCGCGCGCATCGAGACGCGTATTTCCGACGAGGGCCATCGCCTCGACTTGACGGGCGAAATCGCAGCCCTCGCGCCCGGTGCGCAACTCTATCTCTGCGGCCCCTTGCGCATGCTGGACGCGGCCCGCGCGGCCTGGGCACAGGCGCAGCGCCCGCTCGCGGATCTCCGCTTCGAGACCTTCGCCAGCGGCGGCCTGTTCGCACCCGAGCCGTTCCGCGTGAAAATACCGCGTCTGGGAATCGACCTCGAAGTGCCCGTGGATGGCTCGCTTCTCGACACTCTGGAAGCAGCGGGCGTCGATGTGATGGCCGATTGCCGACGCGGCGAATGCGGCCTCTGCGCGCTCGACGTGCTAGAGGTCGAGGGCCAGATCGATCATCGCGACGTGTTCCTGAGCGATCACGAGAAGGAGCACAACGAGAAGATCTGCG
The DNA here is from genome assembly GCA_028290085.1 of Hyphomicrobiales bacterium. Classification (GTDB taxonomy): domain Bacteria; phylum Pseudomonadota; class Alphaproteobacteria; order Rhizobiales; family Beijerinckiaceae; genus Terripilifer. The sequence continues at coordinate 2,657 of JAQGKN010000143.1, read as the reverse complement.
CCTGCGTTTCGCGTGCGGTGGGTGGATCGATCACGCTGGATACGGCGTACCGGCCGCAGGCGACGAAGGCGGCGTGAGTGTCTATGCGGCACCCGGCAAAGCAAATGAAAAGAACGCGCGAACAGTGCGGCTTTTGTCGTTTTAGTTGTGAAGAGACCGCCGCCCTCAAATCATGTTGATCGCTTTAGTCCACCGCGTTGGCGGCCATGCAGCTGCCAGCCGTTCCGCCATGTGCGTCGCGACCTGTGCCAAGGTCACTTGACCGCAATCTAGGTTGTTGACTTTTTTTCCTATTAAAGGTATATTTTCTTATTATCAACATCGGTTTTTCAAAATGACCTATTCATTAGCTCGTGATCTCAAGAAGTGTTTGAATTCGTTTCCCGAGGATGTCCCTGCCTCAATTATCGAGCGTGTGCGGTTCCGAGCGTTTCTTGTCTCAGGCCAACCGCCTACCAATTTGGAACTGGCGCGCGCAGTGCGCACACTGCGAAAAAATAACGCTGATCAGCCACGCGTTCCGGCTGGAAATTCAGATGGTGGTGAGTGGACAAGCGGCGGTGGCGACGGGAACTCATCGGAAGAAGGTTGGATCGACACCGCTCTGCTGGAAACCTGCGAAACCCAACTCTATCTGGACGGTCTGGTTTGCACAAAACTGAATTCCGGCGCCTGCTGGGCGCAGGCCAATTTCAGATATTCAGCCTGCTTGCGTGCTGATCCTATCCCGTTCTTTCCATATAAATGAGGCTCCTATGATTATCGCAGAACGACGTCTTTCATTGAAGGACGCCTTTTCAACCAAGGACATCAAAATCACGCTGATTGCGCCTGTCCTGGAAGGGGCTTCCTGGTTCTGCAGCTTCTCGATTGCTTGGCCTGAGGGCGAACGTATCTTGAAGGTTGGCGGCGCGGATTCGATGCAGGCTCTTGTTTGTGCGCTTCAGCTTCTGGGTGCCGAGCTTTACGCCAGCAATTATCACAAAGACGGTCGCCTCTTTTTTGAGGAGAACGCGCGCGGCTACGGAATTCCAGTGCCGCCGAATTTCCGTCCCGACCTCGTTGGCGACGATGCGAAGTACCTTTGAAGATGCCGCTCAACGTCTTTCTTTAAAGAACCCACGCAGCAGCTCCGCCGCCTCGGCCTCGCGGATTCCGCCGTAAACGTCCGGCGCGTGGTGGCAGGTAGCTTGTGCGAAAAAGCGCGGCCCGTGCTCCACCGCCCCGCCCTTCGGATCGGCCGCGGCGAAATAGACGCGGCGCAGGCGGCCGAAGGAGATGGCGCCTGCGCACATGGCGCAGGGCTCCAGCGTTACATAGAGATCGCAGCCGATCAGCCGTTCCGACCCCAGCACGCGCGCGGCCTCGCGGATGGCCAGCATCTCGGCGTGGGCCGTGGGGTCGCGGTCGATCAGCGTGCGGTTGCCGGCGCTCGCGACGATCTCGCCACCGAGCACAATCGCTGCGCCCACGGGCACTTCGCCCAGCTCGGCCGCCTCGCGGGCTCGTGCAAAGGCCACACTCATCGGATCCTGTGATTCTTCCTGCGCGGGAGTCATTGGGATTAATCGACTTTCATAGGCACAGTCTGCTATCAGGATCGTATGAGCGACAACAGCAATCACAAAGCCCCCCGTCCGCGCAAGGCGGGTGCCTCCAAAGGCGGCCCGCGCGGCGGCGCGCGCAATTCACGTCCCGGTGCGTCCGGCGGCAAATCCGGCGCGCCGAAATTTGGCGGCGCCAAGTCCGGCGGCTCGAAAAGCGCCGAGCGGCCGCGTTCGCGCAGCGACGCCAAGCCTGCGGGCAAGAGCTTCGGCGACAAGCCTTTTGGCGATAAGCCCTTCCGCAAGGCACCGGGCGGCGAGCGACCCATGCGTCGCCGCGAGGAAGGCGCCGAGAGCGCTCCGCGCGTCTACGCCCCCAAGGAATATTCGCCGAAGCCTCCCAAGGGGCCGCCAGCCAAGCATTTCGACAAGCCCAGGCGCGTCGTGCGTGCCGAGCCGCTGACAGCGCCCAGCACGTTTGAAGGCGAGCGCATCGCCAAGACGATGGCGCGCGTGGGCCTGTGCTCGCGTCGCGATGCCGAGGCCTGGATCGCCGAGGGCCGCGTCGCCGTCAATGGCGAGGTGCTGACCACGCCCGCCGTCAATGTGACCATGCAGGATCGCATCACGGTCGATGGCAAGCCGCTTGCGGCGCGTGAGCGCACGCGCCTGTTCCTGTTCAACAAGCCGCGCGGGCTCGTCACCACCGACCACGATCCGGAGGGACGCGCGACGATCTTCGATGCGCTGCCCGCCGACCTGCCCCGCGTCGTCACCATCGGCCGCCTCGACATCAACACCGAGGGACTCCTGCTGCTGACCAATGACGGCGGCCTGGCACGCGTGCTGGAACTGCCATCCACCGGCTGGCTGCGCCGGTATCGCGTGCGCGCCAATGGCACGACCGATCAGGCGCAGCTCGACGAGTTGCGCAAGGGCATCACGATCGAAGGCATCGATTATGCCGGGATCGAGGCCAATCTCGATCGCGTGCAGGGCGCCAACGTCTGGCTCACCATGGGCCTGCGCGAAGGCAAGAATCGCGAAATCAAGCGCGTGCTCGAACATCTCGGCCTCGCGGTGAACCGGCTCATCCGCCTCTCCTATGGTCCG
>JAQGKN010000141.1 GCA_028290085.1 Hyphomicrobiales bacterium | reverse complement strand
GTCGTGCTCGAAGAATACGAGCACGCCAGGGCGCGCGGAGCACACATCTACGGCGAAGTGATCGGCTACGGCATGTCCGGCGATGCCTATCACATCACGGCTCCGAAGGAGGATGGCGACGGCGCGTTCCGTTGCATGCAGGCCGCGATGAAGCGCGCGGGCATCACGGCGTCCGATATCGACTACATCAACGCGCATGGCACCTCGACGCCTCTTGGTGATGAGATCGAACTGGGCGCTGTGCAGCGTCTGGTCGGTGATGCAGCTTCGAAACTGTCGATGTCATCCACAAAGTCGTCCATCGGGCATCTGCTCGGTGCAGCTGGCGCGGTGGAAGCGGTGTTTTCCATTCTGGCGATTCGCGACCAGATTGCGCCTGCGACCCTCAATCTCGAGAATCCGAGCGTCAACACGGCTATCGATCTCGTGCCACTCAAGCCGCGCCAGCGGAAGATCGACACTGTCTTGTCGAATTCATTCGGATTCGGTGGCACGAATGCGTCGTTAATTTTCCGCCGCGTGGCGTGAGCGCATGGCCAATCCCGGGGGATTGGCCTTACACCCATGTTTCGCCACATTGCGGGATAGGCTAGCCTCGCAGTGGCAGGCGTGCTTTGGGCGATTTGCAGGCATGTCTTGGACGATTTGAAAGTGGTGGTTGAGCGCATGGTCGAGCCGACGGATCATCCGAAGGAATCCGAGACACCGCGCTCCGGCGCACGCTTTTTCCAGCGCGCCCACTTGCAGAGCCCGAGCGAGGCGCTGCATCCGGCGGCGCCCCCGGAGCCGCCCGCGCCGCCGCAGCGGCCGAGCAAGCGCCGGCCGACTCTCTCCGCCCTGAGCGGCTTCCTGTCGTTCTTGCTCGTCGCAGCCATTGCTGCGGCCATCGGCGTTGGCTTCGGACAGCAGAAGATTCGCGAACCCGGCCCCTTGCAGGAAGACAAGGTGCTCTTCGTCGCGCCGCGTACGGAGGTGCCCGAGATTCTGGCACAGCTCGAGCGGGAAGGGGTGATCGACATGCCCATCCTGCTCAACCTGGCGCTTTGGCTCGAGGGCAATCGGAGCAACGTCAAGGCGGGCGAGTATCTGTTCAAGCGCGAGGCCAGCCTGCGCGATGTCATCGACACGCTGGTGTCGGGCAAGCAGGTGCTGCATTCCATCACAATCCCCGAGGGCCTCACCAGCGAGCAGATCGTCCAGCGTCTGCGCGACAGCGACGTCCTGATCGGCGACATCAGGGACATCCCCAAGGAGGGGCTGTTGCTGCCCGAGACTTATCGCGTGGCGCGTGGCATGGCGCGCGGCGATCTGCTGCGCAAGATGCAGGACGAACAGCGCAAGCTTCTGGACCAGATCTGGTCGCGCCGTTCGCCGGATCTCTCGCTGCGCACGCCCTATGAATTGGTGACACTCGCCTCCATCGTCGAGAAGGAGACAGGTCGCGCGGATGAACGCACGCGCGTCGCCAGCGTGTTCCTCAACCGGCTCAGCAAGCGGATGCGGTTGCAGTCGGATCCGACGATCGTTTACGGACTGGTCGGCGGTAAAGGCACGCTCGGGCGGGGCATCACCCGCGCCGAGATCACGCAGCCTTCGGCCTACAACACTTATGTCATCGATGGCTTGCCGCCTGGCCCGATCGCCAACCCGGGCCGCGCGGCGCTGGAAGCAGTCGCCAATCCGTCGCGGACCAAGGATCTCTATTTCGTGGCCGACGGCACTGGCGGGCACGCCTTTGCCGAGACGTTGGACCAGCATAGCCGCAACGTGACCCGCTGGCGCCAGATCGAGAAGGACACGAAGGACAGCAAGGCCGACACCAGCGCGGCCGGCGACGTGGATCGCGCGCCGCCCGTGGTGCCGGGCGAGGCCGGAGCGCCGCCCGCCGCGCCGGCGACACCTTCGACGCCCGCCAAACGCGGCCAGCGTGGTGCATTGGAAACGCCTGCTCCCGGCGCGAACCAGATGTTTGGCGCCCTGCCGCAGATGGGGCCAAATGGCGTCGCCGGTTTTTTCGGGCTTTCTGGTCCAGCCACAGCTGGAGCGTCGCTTGACCTGGCCGAGAAGGCACCGAGCGGCAAGGCACCTGCCAAAGCCGCTGACGCCCGCAAGGCGGATGCAAACGGAAAGCCGATGGCCAAGGCGACGCAGCCGCGCGGAGGGCCGAGCTTTGCGTTGGGGCCTGGAATCGAAGAACTCGGCATCAATATCGCCGGTGTAACCGATCGTCCGGTTCTCGATGGTCCTGACTCTGGCGACAATACGCCGACCGATCCCACGCTTTACCCCGTCGGCCCGCAGCGCCTGGCCGAGCAGAACGCTCGTGCCGCCAAGCTCGGACTCAAGCCGACCAGCGCCGATCTCAGTGAACCAGCCGTCGATCCCGATGCACAGCCGCGCCCGCTCGCTATGCAGTCGCAGCAGAGTGCCGGAACCGGCCCACGCCGCATCACTGACGCCTCCGAAGGCACGGCGCTCGATCCCCTGCTCAACAAGAGCTGGGATCTCAACTCG
>JAQGKN010000059.1 GCA_028290085.1 Hyphomicrobiales bacterium | reverse complement strand
GGTCGAGCATCGGGTTTCCCTGAAGCGAGACGGGCAGATCGGTCATCCCGCGCTCTCCGCGACTGCACTCATCGCGCGGTCGAAGGCGCGCAGGATTCGTCCCTGCGCGCCACAACGGCAGAGATGGCGCTCGTCGAGATGCGCGAGGATTGCCGCCCGGTCCGGTCGAGGCTCGCGGGCGAGAAGGGCAGTCACCGACATGATGATGCCGTTGATGCAATAACCGCATTGTGCGGCCTGTTCATCGAGGAAGATCTGCTGCACCGGTCCGGGCGCGTCCATGTCGGAGAGGCCCTCGATTGTCGTGATCTCTCGTCCGGCGACCGACCGCAACGGCGTATCGCAGGATTGCACTGGGCTACCGTCAAGCAGCACGGTGCAGGCCCCGCATTGACCTTCCCCGCAGCCGAGCCGCGTGCCCTTCAACGCCAGATCGTGACGCAGAACGTGCACGAGCGGCGTGTCGCCGGACAAGCTCAGCTCAACCGGGTTCCCGTTGACCTGAAAGGTGATCCGCTGGTCAGCCATGATGCCGGTCCATCACGAATGCCCCTGAAACACGCCGAGGTTTTGCGCGATGATGCTCTCGTCCGCCCGCAATTGCGAAGCTGCGCCATGGAACACGCAGCGCCCCGTAGTGAGGATGACCGCACTGTCAGCCAGATCAAGCGCAAGCTTGCTGTTTTGCTCGACGAGCACGATGGTTTGTCCCTCATCGCGCAGCCGCGAGATGGTGCGGCCGACCTCGGCGACGATGAGCGGGGCGAGCCCCTCCGAGGGTTCGTCCATCAGCAGGACGCTCGGATTGCCCATCAGCGCGCGGCCAATTGCCAGCATCTGCTGCTCTCCGCCCGAGAGAGACCCCGCCATCTGGTGGTGCCGCTCCTGCAGGCGCGGAAACATGTCGTAGACGCGCTCGATGGTCCAGGGATCGGGCCTCGTGCGCTCGCGCTGGCGTGCGACGAGCAGGTTCTCGCGCACGTTGAGCGACTGGAAGATGCGGCGGCCCTGTGGCACGAGGCCGATGCCCATCCGCGAGATGTTTTCTGGCTGAAGGCCAGAGATACGCTGGCCAAAAAGGCGGATCGTGCCCTCGCGTGGCGGCACCAGCCCGACGATGCTCGAAATGCACGTCGTCTTGCCTGCGCCATTGCGGCCGAGCAAGGCGAGCAGCTTTCCCGCTTCGAGCGCAAAGGACACGCCCTGCAGCACGTGGCTGTCGCCGTAGTAGGAGTGAACGCCGTCGAGGCGCAGTGCTTCATTCGCCAAGGTACACCATGCGCGTGCGTTGATCCCTGATGACCTCATCGCGGGTGCCGTCCACGATGATTTTGCCGAAATTCAGAAGCGTCACGGTATCCGCGAGTTCAAGCGCGGTATCCATGTCGTGCTCGATCATGACGAGCGTCGTTTCGCGGGGTATCGCAGCGATGAATGTCTTCACCGACGCACGCTCCTCGCTGGAAAGTCCCGCGAGCGGCTCATCGAGCAGCAACAGTCGCGGTTTTTGCGCCAGCGCCATGGCGATCTCGACGCGGCGCTTTTCTCCATAAGCGATTTCGCTGACACGACGGTCCGCCAATCCCCCGAGCCCGACACGATCCAGCATCGCACGCGCCTCGGCGCGCAGGTGCCCGTAATGCGACAGAGGACGTAGCGCGTTCCATCGCGATGGGCTGAGGCCCAGCAACGAGAGAACGATATTATGCTCCAGCGTGTTTTTGCCGAAGAGCGTGATGATCTGATAAGTGCGCGAGATCCCCAGATGCGCGCGCTGATGCAGCGAGAGCTGCGTGATGTCGCGCCCAAACAGCTTGATCGCGCCCGATGTCGGCAGGAAGTCGCCAGTGATCTGGTTGAACAATGTGGTCTTGCCGGCGCCATTGGGGCCGATCATGAGACGCCTCTCGCCCTGCATCACCGACAAGGACACATCCTGCGTCGCGGGCAGGCCGCCGAAATATTTCTGCAAGGCGATGATTTCGAGTGCCGGGACGGGAGCGCTCATTTGTCACCTCTGCGCAGCCGTCCGAGCAAGCGCCGCGTGCCGGGCACGATGCCCTCGGGAATGACGAGCACGATCAGCACGAAGATGAAGCCGAGCAGCATGTTCCACCGCTCGACATAGGCGGACGCATAGTTCTTCAGGAGAACGAGAAGCGCGGCACCCGCGATGGGCCCGGACAGCGTTCCCGCACCGCCCGCGATGACGCTCAGCAAGCCCTCCGCCGAGCTGCTGATCGAGAGCGAAGTCGGGTGAATGTACTTGTGATAATAGATGTAGAGAATACCGGCGACACCGGCCCAGAACCCCGCATAAACGAAGGTCAGCCAGCGCACGAGCCAAACATTGTGGCCCAGGGCGGCCATGCGGAGCGGCTGATCGCGCGTGCCTTGCAGCGAAGAGCCGAAGGCGGATGACACGAACATCGTCATCATGGCAAACGCAATGGTCGATACGACAAGCGTGAACCAGAAGTAATTCCCGGCACTCGCCAGCGAGATCCCGAAGGGTTCGGGACGCGTGATGCCCGACATACCGTTGTCGCCGTTGGTGACGCCGACCCAGCGATAGGCGAGACCCCACAACACCTGCGAGAGCGCCAGCGTGATCATGAGGAAGCCGAGGCCCGTCGCACGCAGCGCAATGAGGCCGAAGAAGGCGGCCATGAGTGTCGTCGCCAGAATTGCAATCGGCACCGAGGCTGTTGGCCCAAGCCCCATGCGCGTCGAAAACCACGCGCAGGCGTAGGCTGAAAACCCCAGAAACGACGCATGCCCGAGCGAAGTCAGTCCGCCGTAGCCGACCAGCAGGTTGAGACTCAGCGCAAACACGGCCGCGATGAGAATTTGCGTGGCGAGGTTTATGTAAAACTCGCCCGCGACCAGCGGAATCGTGGCCATGGCGAGGAGAGCAAGGACGGCGGCAATGCGGCTCATGTCGCCATCCGTCCAAACAGACCCTGCGGGCTATAGGCGATGATGAAGATCATCGGCAGAAACAGGATGACATAAGCGAGATCTGGCACCAGTGCCGTGCCGAACGTGTAGATGAAACCAATGATGAAACTGCCCACAAAGGCACCGACAAGACTGCCAATGCCCCCCAGGATCACGACGATCAGCGCCAGCGGCAGCATGTCTGCATCGAGCCCCGGATAGGCCGAGAGGATCGGCCCGGCCAGGACTCCGGCTGCGCCTGCGATGCCCGCGCCGAGACAGAAGACGGCTGTGAACAGCTTCGAAACGGGAATGCCGACGGCGCGCGCCATGTCCATGTCATCCACGCCCGCGCGGATCATGGCACCTAGTCGCGTCCGCTCCAGCAGCAGATAGAGCCCGATGGCCGTGGCGATGGCGATGCCCACGACAACGACGCGGTAGGCCGGAAAAGCAAAGCCTACGACGAACAGCGGACGACGCAGATAAGAGGGCGTCGGCACCGGGATCGGATCGCCGCCCCATACCATCAAGCATGCATCCGCGATGATGAACGACACGCCCAGCGTCACCAGAACTTGCCCCAACGGATTGGTCGCAAGGCGTCGCAGCACAAGACGTTCCAGCAGGCCGCCAGCAGCCGCCACCATCAGCCCGCTCAGCAGAGCTGCCATCCAGAGATCGATGAAGGCATATTTGCGCAGCAGGTTCGCGCCGATATAGGCGCCCACCATGAACAGAGCCCCATGCGCGAGATTGGCGAGGCGCATCAGGCCGAAGATCAGCGAAAAGCCAGACGCGAGAAGGAAGAGCACACCTCCCAGCGCCAGACTGTTCAGGCTTTGGATAATCCAGAATTGCATGAACCAACTTCCATGGGATGCTGCCGCACCAATGCGGAAGCTGTCGTCCGGGTCGCATCCACAGCCATAAGACGGCCGTGGATGCCGCGTGGCTGGATCATTTGCCGGATTATTTCCCGATGAATTTCGCTGGTGGCCAGTCGCGCGAATAGACCGGGTTCGCCAGGAATGCTTTCGGGTCGTAGGTCCAGAACTGGCTGACATCAGGGTATGTCTTGATGACCGCATTGACGAGACGGCCGTCCTTACGCTCGACTTTGCGGATGAAGACGTTGCCGACGACGTTGCCATATTGATCGAACGAGACGGGGCCGCGGACCGTG
>JAQGKN010000027.1 GCA_028290085.1 Hyphomicrobiales bacterium | reverse complement strand
CGGGGCCGCGGGGGGCAATGCGGGGACCGTCGCTGGCTGGCATGTGGTCTGGCCTCGTGTGACTGCGCGGATGAGGTGCGACCGATCCCGCTTTTGCGGCGAAGCGTCAAGTGCGGGCGTCGCTCAGGTTACGCTGTCCGAAGCTGCGCTGCGGGAGATTTTTGTCGGGAGGCCAGTACGAAAGCACGAGGTGTTCGTTTAGATTGGGTCTGGATGGGTCTCCGTCACCCGACATTTCGCACTCGCCGGTCGCTGCTCATGTCATCTGGGTCATCCGATTTCTTGAGGCCATATGAGGAAGCCAGGGGCGGTTCTTCGCTGCAGCCGGTGTTTCGGTTTGCACCCTCGCCGAATGGATATCTGCATATCGGCCATGCCTATTCCGTCTTGCGCAATTACGAGATGGCGCGGGAGCAGGACGGGCGTTTTCTGCTGCGGATCGAGGACATCGATATCGACCGCTGCCGCCCCGACTATGAGCAAGCCATCTACGAGGATCTCGCCTGGCTCGGCATCACCTGGGAGCAGCCGGTGCTGCGCCAGTCCGAGCATTTCGCTGTTTATGCTTCGGCCGTCGAGCGCCTTCGCGAACGCGGTCTGCTCTATCCGTGTTTCTGCACGCGCCTCGACATTTCGCGGGCGGTGAGCGGCGTGCGGGACTGGCCGCGCGATCCCGATGGGGCGCCGATCTATCCCGGCACCTGCCGCCATCTGTCGCTGGACGAGCGCGACCGCCGCCTGGCGTCCGGCCAGCATGCGGCGTTGCGCATCGACATGTCGCAGGCCCTCTCGGAGGCCGGGATGCTGCTCGCGTGGTGCGAATACGGCGAGGGCGACGAGCCGCGCGATGTGCGCGCGGAGCCGATGCTCTGGGGCGACACGGTTCTGGCGCGCAAGGACATTCCGACGAGCTATCACGTGTCGGTGGTGATCGACGATGCACGACAGGGCATCACGGACGTCGTGCGCGGCAAGGACTTGTTCAACGCCACGAGTTTGCACCGGCTTCTGCAGGCGCTGCTCGATCTGCCCGCCCCGCGTTACCGACACCACGATCTGCTGCGTGATGCCGCCGGCCAGAAATTGTCGAAGAGCACACGCGCCAAATCGATCCGCACCTTGCGCGCCGAAGGTGTGAAGCCTGAGGACGTGCGGCGCCGCCTCGGCTTCGACCTTGCACCGCATCACTAGCAACTGGGTTCAGCCGAGTCTGCGCGCGTCAGGGTGTTGAGGCGCAGCGCGGCGCAAAGCGCCAGCGCGAACAGGCCGAGCGTGAAGGCGGCAACGCCGGGCCAGCCCTTCCACGCCCAGAACCAGCCGCCCATCCAGCCCGCAACGCTCGATCCCATGTAATAGGCGAGGAGGTACAGCGAGGACGCATGCCCCTTGGCACTGGTCGCAACGCGCCCGACCCACCCGGTGGCGACCGAATGGCTGAAAAAGAAACCGATGGTGATGATCACGATGCCGAGGATGATCGAGCCGAGGCCCGGCAACATGGTGATGCCGATGCCAGCCATCGCCACCAGAATGCCCGCCGGCAGGACGATGTGGCGTCCGAAACGATCAGCCAGCGCGCCGGCGACCGAGGACGAGCCGACCCCGAAGAGATAGACGACGAAGATCAGCCCGAGCTCCGTCTGGCTGAGATCATAGGGCGCCGCGACCAGACGGTAACCACTGTAATTGTAGATGGTGACGAAGGCCCCCATCGCGAGAAACGCAATCGAGAAGAGAAGGGGCAGGGCGCCGTGGTGCAGATGCCCGAGCCACGCGCGAACGTGGTAGCTCGGGTCGAATCCGGTCCGCCGCGTGAAATTGCGCGATGGCGGCAACAGCGCGAGAAACCCGCCTGCACTCACGAGGCAGATGAGCCCGATCACCGCCAGTGCTGGACGCCAGCCGAAGAACTCGGTGAGGAAGCCCGTGGCGACACGTCCCATCATCCCGCCAAACGCGGTGCCGCCGACATAGACGCCCATGGCAAGGCCGATGCTGCGGGGATCTGTTTCTTCAGCGAGATAGGTCATGGCAACGGCGGGCACGCCGCCCAGCACGAAGCCCGAGAGCGTGCGCACGAGGAGGAGCATCGTCCAGCTCGGCGCCGCAGCGGCCGCCATGGTCAGAACGGAGGCGAGGGCCATGGAGACAAACATCACGCCGCGTCGTCCGAATCCTTCGGAAACCACGGCCGCGACGAGAATGGCGAAAGCCAGGGCTGCGGTGGCCAGCGACAGCGGCAGCGCCGAAGCGGCCGGGCTGACGCCAAAATCCTCGGCGAAAATGGGGAGGAGCGGCTGTACGCAATAGAGGAGCGAAAAGGTCGAGAATCCCGCTAGAAACAACGCGAGGGTAGCCCGGCGATAGCCTGCGGTACCACGCACCAGCCAGCGTGCTTGGGGTGTCTCGAGCATGAATTCGATGCCTTTCAGGCGGAGATGTAACGCGGCGTGCCCGGCTGTCCAGCTCGTGCGGACGCCGATCCGAGCCGGTGCTTGCGTGTCACGTGCCGATGCCCAGAACCCAGAGCCAGAAAAAGGTGGAGACGAGGGCGAGCGCCGTCGAGACCGCGATGGCGCTGGAGGCTATGGCCTCGCCCGTCCGGTAACGGGCCGCGAAAAGATAGGCGTTGATGCCGCTCGGCATGGCTGCGAAGAGAACTGCAACACCGGCCCAGACCGGCGGCATACTGAACACGTGATAGGCCAGCACATAGACGATGGCCGGGTGAACGAGCAGCTTGAGAAATGTAATCATCGACGTCTGAGCCAGACCGGCTTTCACACCGTGATGCTGGAGCGCAAGACCCATGGCGACCAGCGCACAGGGAACGGCGGCGCCGGCCAACCCGTCGAGTACTCTTTTTAATGGGCCGCCAGGCGACAGGCCCATGGACCGGGCCAGCAGGCCTGCGAACAAAGCGAGCAGGATGGGATGCAGCGCGAGGCGCCGCGCAATAAACGTCCAGTGCGGGCCCTTGCGGCCTTCGAACAGCAGGGTCGCCGACGTCATCGTCACCGGCAGATGCACCGCGATCAGCAGAAAGAGGGGCACTGCGCCCGCTTCCCCGTAGGCCTTCAGGATCAGCGGAATGCCGACCAGAACCGTGTTGGCCTGTCCGGCCGCAAAACCTGCCACGACGCTTTCGGGATAGCTCGCGCCAAAGGCGATCCGCGAGATCAGCATCGCGATGGCCCAGACCACGGCGACGCCGAGGAAATAGGCAGCCCAATAGCCCCACGGCTGATTGTCAGGGAGAACTGCGCCCATCATCGTGCGCAGCACGAGGGCCGGCGTCGCGATCGTGAAGACAAATTCGGCGAGGCCATCGCCGGCGCGTTTGTCGAGCAGCCCGAGTTGCGCGGCGCCGTAGCCAAGCGCGATGAGGGTGAAGACCGGCAGGACGATCGACAGAAGGTCGCTCACGCCGGCGCGCTCATGTGGGCAGGCTCATTTGTCCTGGCGGGCGGCGATACGGGTCGCATTGGGGGCCTTGGCAATGAGGCTGTTGATGCGATCGCGCTCTCGCTTGAAGTTCACGATCATGCGGTTGTCGAGTTCGCGCGTCCGCGCCAGCTTGACACGCATGGGATCGACGAAATGCCCGTTGACGATCACTTCGTAATGCAGATGGGGGCCGGTCGCGAGACCGGTCATGCCCAGGAACCCGACCACCTGACCCTGGCGCACCCGCACGCCGTCGGTGATGCCGCGCGCAAAGCCCGACATGTGATTGTAGGTCGTCACGTAGCCGTTGGCGTGCTGGATCTCGACGCGATTGCCGTAGCCCGACTCACGCGCGGCCTTGATGACTGTGCCGTTACCCGCGGCGAAAATGGGCGTGCCGATGGGTGCAGCCCAGTCGATGCCCGTGTGCATGCGCGTGTAGCGCAGAATCGGATGGCGACGCATGCCGAAGCCCGAGCGCTGTTCACCCGAAGCGATCGGCTTGCGGACCAGGAATTTACGCGTCGAGCGTCCATTCTCGTCATAGTAGTCGAGGGCGCCATCGTCGGGCGTCTGGAAGCGATAATAACGGAATGTCTCATTGCGGGTCGTGATCGACGCATAGAGCAATTCGTTATGTGCGTCAGGATCGTCGTTCTCTTCGTAGAAGGCTTCGAAGTTGTCGCCTGCTGCGACCGGCCGCTGGAAGTCGACGTCGTTGGCGAAGATGCGCACGAGATCGCTGATCAGGGGCTTGGGGATGTCCTGCTTGAGTGAGGTCTCATACAGGCTGTCGTAAAGGCGCATGCCGCCTTCGTCCTCGTCTTCATCGTCGTCGTCCGCCGCCTTGCGACGGACCGGCTTCGTCTTGTCCTCGGTGCGGGCAACCGCGACATAGCTGCCGGTGTCGTTCGCAGCGACGGTGGATTCGAGAGTCTCGTCGGTATAAATCGAAAGGCGCGCGACCTGTCCCATGCGCCCCGTGCCATCGAGATCGTCGAAGAGGATCTTGAGTTTTTGTCCCTCGGTCACCGGTGATTTTCCGTTCGCACCACCAAGTGCTGCGACGATGCGCCCGATCTGGTCGCGCAGCACACCGGCGCCGCGCAGAACGTCTTCGAGGCTTTCGCCACGGCGTACTACGAAGAGACGCTCGTCGTTGACGCCTTGCGCGGAGGGGTTGGAGCGCGGCACCTGCGTGACGTTCTCGGCCACCATACGCACTTCGATATTGGAAAAGGGTGCCATGACGGGGCTGCCAGAATTGGCATAGCCGAGGCCACCCGCAGGGTCGAGGCTCGCGCGGCTCGTGCGCATCAGCAGCAATTGCGGTGGCAAGGCGAAGCGCTGACCGGCGGCGGCAGAGGCGTTGCGCAGATGTTCGCGAATCTGGGCCTGGATCTCGTCCAGGCTGAGGGCAGGGCCCTCGTCGGGGACCGGCACGCCGGCTAGATCGCGCGTGGTGAAGGCCACCTCGGCGTCGTCCTGCAATTGTACGGGATCGGGTGTCGGCTCGACCGCGTTGCGCGCATCAGAGAGAAGGCGCAGGGGGTTGAAGGCGGGAACGTCGTCGGAGAAGCCGGCGCTGGCGAGAAGCAGATTGGTGGAGACACGCGTGAAGACGCGCACGCGCACGACTTCCTTGTCGCCCACGCTGATGGTGGTCGGCGTGCGAAACGTCTGCTTGCCCGCGACGATGTCGACCGGCTTGACGAGCCTGTCCCCCTTGCGTGGGTTCACAAGATCGCCGGTGACGGTATCGCGACGCGCGGGGCCTGCTGCGATCGGGGCCTCGGCGAAATTAGGCTGCCGGTCGAGGGCGGCATAGATGGCAGCGCCGATGAGGCCGGTGCCCGCGAGTCCCGTCAGAATGGTGCCCGTCAACCAACGCAGCGAAACACGACGGCGGTCGTCTGCCGTGTGGCGCTCGCCATCGGCTTCAATCGGCGCTTCCATGCCGAGATCCATGATCTCCGCATATCTTTCTCGACGACGAGCGATTTGAATCGGGCGAACCGCCATGTGCTTTCCGTGGTCCCGTTCGTTTCAAGGGTTGCCAGATGGGGCGCACCCTCCCGACACATGTTCGTGCAACTCATATCAGCCAGCCGCGAAGCAGGAACGACCATATAGCAAAACCATGCCGCCGGGGCGGTGCCGCGTCAATGACGAGCTTGCGTCGCGCCGTTTACAAGGGTTTGCGAGCGCTCCCGCAGGGTGGAAAGAGCGATGCGAAGATGGCTCAAATGCGGCGTTGGCCGATCTGGCCCGCCGCACGCGCTTTATGCAGTGCGATAAGAGGGAGGCTGCGCGACATTGTCTCAAAATCTGACAGTGGCTGCAGGGGACTTGGAGAATTCTGACGTTTTTAAAAATGTCGTGTTGACAGGTGGGGGCGTGCCCCTTAGAACCCGCTTCACACCGGCGGCGGCGCCCACTACCTGGCCTGCCACCGACCTTCCAGACCTTGGATGAG
>JAQGKN010000649.1 GCA_028290085.1 Hyphomicrobiales bacterium | reverse complement strand
TGGGGCGCACTTACACAGCGATTGCCGGGCGCGGCGCCGAGCTCGACGGCGTACCGGCGCGCGTCTCTCCCGCGCAAAGCCTTTCGGGTGGCAGGATCGCTGGGCCTGTGCCCATGCTCGATCATCTGGGCCGGCGCGGACTGGAATTTCTTGCCCAGCCCAAAGTTCCTTCGCTCGCCTACCGACTGGCACTCGTCGGTTCTGGTGAGATCGAGGCCGGTCTTGCCTCGACCAATTCGCACGATTGGGATATAGCGGCGGCCGACCTGATCGTGCACGAGGCCGGGGGCCTCCTCACAGATCTCAGCGGGCGCAGACCCGTCTACAATCTCCCTTCCACACGGCATGGCATCCTCGCCGCCGCGCCGGCACGATTTCACGACGAACTCACCGCAATGATGCGGCGGGATCAGCCCTGAGGCGCCGCAACGGCCTTATAGTAACGAGAGACCGGTCAAGACGATGAACGACACGACGCGCGAATCCAAGCAATTGCTCCACCTGGTCTTCGGCGGCGAACTCGACAGCCTGAATGGCACCGAGTTCAAGGATCCCTCCAAGATCGACATCGTGGGGATCTTCCCCAACTATGCCTCCGCGCATACCGCTTGGAAGGCCAAGGCGCAGCAGACTGTGGACAACGCGCACATGCGCTATTTTGTCGTCCATCTGCACCGGTTCCTCGATCCGGCCTGACGGCGGAACGCCGTCACACCGCGCGTTTCCGGAAGGGCCGCATGCTCAAGCAAATCGGCCGATCCACTTTCGTCCGCAGCGCCATCGGCGCTGTCGCGACGGCGTATTTGCGGCTGGTTCGCGCGACGACTCGTTTCGTCGTCGAGCCCGCCGATTTTCCCACCCGTATCGCTGCCGAATTGCCCGTCATCGCAGCGATGTGGCACGGCCAGCATTTCATGATTCATTTTGCGTGGCCCGAAGGCGCCAATGTGAGCGCACTGATCTCGCGCCACGGCGATGGCGAAATCAACGCGCAGGTTCTGCGCCGGCTCGGCGTTCGGCCGATTCGCGGCTCGGGTGGAAATCCCGCGAAGATGCAGAAGCGGGGCGGCGCCACCGCGCTGCGCGAAATGGTTCGCGCGCTGGAACAGGGTTCGACCATGGTTCTCACGGCCGATATTCCCAAGACCTCCCGGCGTGCCGGCGCAGGAATCGTGACGCTGGCGCGCATGACCGGACGGCCGATTTATCCGATCGCAGTCGTCAGCGCGCGTCGCATAGACTTCGACTCCTGGGATCATGCGAGCCTCGCCCTGCCTTTCGGACGTGGCGCGATGGTGCTCGGCGACCCCATACGCGTTGCGCGCGATGCCACCGACGCCGATGTGGAAGCGGCAAGGCAGGCTGTCGAGAACGGGCTCAACGCCGTGCATGAACGCGCCTTCGCGCTTGTGGGAACACGCGATCCGGGCGCGGGGCCGGCACCATGATCGAACGCCTGCCGCTGCTCGCCGCCTATCGCGGCCTGACCGCCATGCTCGGGCCATTCGGCCCTGCCCTGCTGACGTGGCGTCGGCAACGCGGCAAGGAAGATCTGCGCCGCATGGCCGAGCGCATGGGTCATGCGAGCCTGCCGCGTCCGCAAGGACGTGTCGCATGGCTGCATGGAGCGAGTGTGGGCGAAGGTCTCGCACTGCTGCCGCTCGTCGAGCAATTGCGCACGCGCGGCTTTCACGTCGTCATCACCACGGGAACCGTGACATCGGCTCAGGTGCTCGCCGCGCGTATGCC
This sequence comes from Hyphomicrobiales bacterium, assembly GCA_028290085.1. Classification (GTDB taxonomy): domain Bacteria; phylum Pseudomonadota; class Alphaproteobacteria; order Rhizobiales; family Beijerinckiaceae; genus Terripilifer. The sequence continues at coordinate 2,038 of JAQGKN010000649.1, read as the reverse complement.
GGGGGGCGCCGTGCATCAATATGTGCCGCTCGATGTGCCCCGCTACATGCGGCGCTTCGTCGATCATTGGCGGCCTGATCTCGTGATGATCGCGGAATCGGAGCTTTGGCCCAATCTCATTCTCGAAGTCACCAATCGCGACATCCCGCTTGTGCTGGTCAATGCGCGCCTGTCCGAGCGCTCGTTCCAGCGCTGGCAGCGGCTGCCGGGATTCATTTCTGGAATTCTGCAACGCATCGATCTCTGTCTCGCGCAAACCAAGGACGACGCTGCACGGCTCATGATGCTGGGCGCGGCGCGCGTGCAGGTCGTCGGCAATCTGAAATTCGATGTGGGCGCGCCGCCCGTCGATGCGAATATGCTCGCGCAATTGTCCGGGCTTGTCGGGCCGCGCCCGGTCTGGGTGGCTGCCTCCACCCATGCGGGCGAGGAGGAAATCGCGCTCGCAGTCCATCAGCAACTCGTCACGCGTTTCCCGAGTCTTCTCACCATTGTCGTGCCTCGGCATGCGAGCCGGGGGGCGGAGATCGCCGCAATGGCGCAGGCGCGCGGCGTCGAGGCAGGGCTTCGCTCGCGCGGCGATATTCCGTCGCGGGGCACGGGTTTCTACATCGCCGATACGATGGGCGAGCTGGGGTTGTTCTATCGGCTTTCGAGCATTGTGTTTGTCGGCAAGTCGATGGTGGGACACGGCGGACAGAACCCCATCGAAGCCGCGAAACTCGGCAGCGCAATTCTGCACGGGCCCCATGTCGCCAATTTCGCGGAGGTCTATCAGGCTCTCGATAAGGCGCGAGGCGCCATTCAGGTCGGCGACGCCGACACGCTGGCGCGCGCGCTCGCGCTTCTTTTGTCTGACGTCGCCAATCTGCGCCGCACGGCAAGAGCCGCTGGCGATGCCGTCGAAAGGCTCGGGGGCGCCTCCGCGAATATCGTACAGGCGCTCGAACCCTATTTCATGCAGATGCGCATGGAGAGCCGCTGATGCGCGCGCCCGCCTTCTGGTGGCGGGAACGGGCGAGCGCCCCTGCGTATCTGCTGTCGCCGCTCGGCGCGCTTTATGGGGCGGTGACGGCGCGGCGTATGTCGCTGCCGGGTAAGGCCGCCGATGTCGCCGTCCTTTGTATCGGCAATTTCGTGGCGGGAGGTGCGGGCAAGACACCGGCTGCGCTCGCCTGCGCGAGGTTGCTCATGGATATTGGCGAGGCGCCGACCTTCCTGTCGCGCGGCTACGGCGGCAGCCTGTCGGGAGCAACGCCCGTTCGGGTCGATCCCGCCCGGCACAATTCCGCGATGGTCGGGGACGAACCGCTGCTTTTGGCCCGCGCGGCGCCGGTGTTCATCTGCCGGGATCGTGTCGCGGGTGCGCAGGCTGCAGCGCGGGCCGGGGCGAGTGTCGTCGTGATGGATGACGGTTTGCAGAACCCTGCGCTGGGCAAGGATCTTTCACTTGCCGTGGTCGATGGTGCGACCGGCATCGGCAATGGGTTTTGCGTGCCAGCTGGCCCTCTGCGCGCCCCCCTCGCGGCTCAATTGCGGAGCGTGGGAGCCGTGCTGATCGTGGGATCAGGGGCGGCTGGAGACCGCGTCGCCGTGCGAGCGCGGGCGGTGGGCGTCCGGGTGTTCACCGGAAGGCTCGTGCCCGAACGCGATGCCGTCGCGCGCGTAACTGGACGAAAAGTTTTTGCTTTCGCGGGGATTGGGCGCCCGGAGAAGTTCTTCGACACGCTGGCTGCCTGTGGCGCGCAGATCGTCGGGCAACGCGCCTTCGCCGATCATCAGCCGTATACGGATGCCAATATGACGGAGATCGCGACAGCTGCACGCAACAGCGGCGCGGAGCTGATCGTCACGACGGAGAAGGACGCGTGTCGCCTGCCGTCGCAAGGGCTGGCGTTCACGACATTGCCTGTGACGCTGGCGTTTGACGAACCATCGGAGGTCGCCGGATGGCTTTCATCGCTCAGGGGCGCGGGAAGCCGAGGCGTTTGAGCTTGGCTTCCGGCGACGAATAGGCTTCCTGCCGGTCGACGTCCCA
>JAQGKN010000643.1 GCA_028290085.1 Hyphomicrobiales bacterium | reverse complement strand
GTCGTGCACTTTCACGCCGCCTGCGACGAGGCCCGTGATGAGTGCGTGTTTGATCGCGCTGGAATAGCTGCGGTAGTCGTGGCCGGTCACGAGTTCGGGCTTCACGCCCATTTCGTGCAGCAGCGTTGCGAGGCCCAGGCCCAGCGCCTGCACGCCCATCAGGTTGATCTCTTTTTCGAACAACCAGCGGGCATCATATTCCCGGAAGCCTGTCGGCTTGACCATCGGCTGGGTTTCATAGGCGTAGGTATTGGGCACCAGCAGATGTGACGGCTTGGGAAACATAGAAGCCTCTGGATGTGAGGTGGAAAATGGGACCGACGCGCCCGCAACACCATAGTCAAGATGGAGTCAAAAGCGAGGCAAGGCGGTCCGCATAGCTAACTCTCGGCAAGCGCCAAGGTTCAGGGCTTGAGCACCAGATTGCCTGATGCGATCTCGAACCCGCCGAGCTTTTTCAGGAAGCTCATGCCCAGCAGGCTTCGGTCGGCGGCGCCTGGCGGGAGGACGATGGCCTGAACGTCGGTGGCGCGGATCGTACCGATACGCACCTCGGCCAGCGTCATCGACGCCGCGCGGGTGGTGCCATTGGCCGTCCCGATGGGGACATTGAAGTCGCTCGCGCCGGGGCGTCGCCCCAATGCCACCGCATCTTCATAGCGCAGCGAGACCAGAGTCGCGCCCGTGTCTACCAGCATGGGAAGACTGCGCCCGTCGATCTCGACGTTGGCGGTGTAATGTCCCGCGTTATCGGGCCGCAGTTCCATGCGCCCATACCCGAGCGGCGGCTGCGCGAAACCCGTCTTTCCCGGTGCCTGGGGCCGGAGGGCCTGCGGTGACGGCTTGGCCGCCGACGTCTTGTCCGAAAGGACACTGGCTGCCAATACCGCCGCAAGGCCGATGAAAAATGCTGTCTTGGCAACGCCAGAAATCATGCGGGAGTTTCCACTGCTCATCTGGGAAATCGCGCAAAATATACTCTATCGATTTTGCGAAGCCGTTAACGCGATAGCCGTTTTAAGGTGTACAGCGCCTCCAACGCCGCTTTCGGGCTCATTTCGTCAGGGTCGAGGGCGTCGAGCCCGTCCCGCACGGGGTCGGTGGGGACCGCAACGGGCTCCGGGTTGCGGGGCTTGGCGGCGGCGAACAGCGGCAGATCGTCGATCATTCTCTGCACCGGCGCTTGTCGCTCTCCAGCTTCCAGTTCGGCCAGAAGGATCTTGGCGCGGGCGACCACGGCGGGCGGCAGGCCTGCGAGTTTAGCGACCTGAATGCCGTAGGAACGGTCGGCCGCCCCGGCCACCACTTCATGGAGGAAGATCACGTCGCCGTTCCATTCGGTCACGCGCACTGTCAGGTTGGTGAGCCGCCCGAGTTTTCGCGACAATTGCGTCAGCTCGTGAAAATGGGTGGCAAAAAGCGCGCGTGAACGATTGGTGTCATGAAGATGCTCGACGGCCGCCCAGGCAATGGACAGGCCGTCGAACGTCGCCGTGCCGCGGCCGATCTCGTCCAGGATCACGAGCGAACGCGGCGTCGCCTGATTGAGGATGGCCGCAGTCTCGACCATTTCGACCATGAAGGTCGAGCGCCCGCGCGCCAAGTCGTCGGCTGCGCCGACGCGCGAAAAGAGGCGGTCGACGATGCCGATCGCGGCTTCCCGCGCGGGAACATAGGCGCCCATCTGCGCGAGCACGACGATCAGGGCATTCTGGCGCAGATAGGTCGATTTACCGGCCATGTTGGGGCCGGTGATGACGGCGATGCGCCCCGCTTCCCCCGCCTTGTCGGCGAGATCGCAATCGTTGGCGACGAACCCCTGCCCGCGTGCACGCAGCGCCGCCTCGACCACGGGATGGCGCCCCGCCACGATCTGGAAGGCGAGCGAGGTTTCGACCTGTGGCCGCACCCAGTCGCGCAAGGCCGCGAGTTCGGCCAGCGCTGAGGCGACATCAATGGCCGCCAGAGAGTCAGAAGTCATCTTGATCGCCGATGTCGCAGCGAGCACGGCTTGCGTGAGGTCGTCGAAAATCGAGAGTTCGAGCGCCAGTGCGCGATCCGCGGCGGAGGCAATCTTGGCTTCGATCTCGGCGAGCTCGTTCGTCGAGAAACGCATGGCATCGGCCATGGTCTGGCGGTGGATGAATGTGGCATTAAAGGGCGGCCGCAGCAGGCGTTCGCCCTGCGACTGCGGCACTTCGATGAAATAGCCCAGAAAGTTATTGTGCTTGATGCGGAGTTGCTTTGTCTCCGCCTGTTCGCAATAGCCAGCCTGCATGGCGGCGATCACGCGGCGGCTCTCGTCGCGCAGCGCACGGGCCTCGTCGAGCGCGGGCTCGAAGCCGGCACGCACAAAACCGCCGTCGCGGCGTACCAGCGGCAGTTCATCGGCCAGCGCCGCGGCGAGGCGCGATTCGAGATCGGCTGGCAAGGCGGCCGTGCCCGCGAGCGCCCCCGCCATCTCCTCCGGCAGATCCGCGACGCCACCCAGCAGATTTGTAACTTCTCGTGCCGCCGCCAATCCATCGCGCAAACTGGCCAGATCTCGCGGGCCGCCGCGTTGCAAGGCGAGCCGCGACAGAGCACGCGAGAGATCGGGCGCGGCCCGCAGGCGCTGGCGCAGATCGGCGCGCAAGGGCGTGCGGGCGACGAAAAAAGCGATGGCATCCTGACGCCGCGCGATCATGGCCGGATCGGTGAGGGGCGCGGCCAGCCGCTCGGCGAGCAGGCGTCCACCTGCGGGCGTGACTGTCATGTCGATGGCGGCCAGCAGCGAGCCTTCGCGGGCGCCGGCCAGCGTGCGGGTCAATTCCAGATTGGCTCGCGTCGCGCCGTCGATCTCCAGCACGCTGCCGCGTTGCAGCCGCTCGGGACGGGCGAGCGGCGGGCGCACGCCGATCTGGGTGCGCTCGATGTAGGCGATGGCGACCGAAGCGGCCGCGATCTCGGCCCGCGAGAATGTGCCGAAGCCGTCCAGCGTGGCGATGCCGTAATAATCGCGGATGCGGCGCTCGGCGCTCGCCTGATCGCCACTTTCGCGCGGCACCGGGGCCAGCGGCACAGCGGCTTCTTCAGCCAGACGCCGGATCTCCGGCTCGTCGATAAGGGCATCCGGCACGACGATCTCGCGCGGCTCGAAACGGGCAATCTCGCCCGCGAGCCCGGCTTCCGGGGTCTCGGTGAGCACGAAGGTGCCGGTTGAAATATCGACAACGGCAACACCGAAGAGCACGTTCTCGTCCGAGAGGCGGATGCGCGCCAGGGCCAGCAGCAGGTTGGCGCGGCCCGGTTCGAGCAGCCGTTCCTCGGTGATCGTACCCGGCGTGACCAGACGCACCACGTCGCGCCGCACGACGGATTTGGCGCCGCGCTTACGAGCTTCCGCGGGATCTTCCATCTGTTCGCAGACTGCGACGCGGTGGCCGAGCCCTATCAGCCGCTGCAGGTAATCGTCCGCACGGTCGATGGGCACGCCACACATGGCGATGTCCTCGCCCAGATGCTTGCCACGCTTGGTGAGCACAATGCCGAGTGCCCGGCTCGCGACTTCTGCATCGTCGAAGAACAATTCGTAAAAGTCGCCCATCCGATAAAACAGCAGGCAATCGGGATTGGCTGTCTTGATCTCTACATATTGCGCCATCATCGGTGTGATGCGGGCGGCGGGATCGATCGGGGAGGAGCTGGGCGGGCGGCTGGATGACATGAGCCAGCCATAGCAAAAGGCCCGGCGGCATGCACGGCCACAGGGCGCCTCATCCCAAGATCTCGCGGGTTGTCCACGCTTCCTGTCATGCCAATGAGATACCAATGGTTAGAGGCTGACATCCGTACTTGTTAAGCGGGGCTGCGGGCGGGTAAGGTCGCCGCCCACTGGCCCCGAACGACGGAATTTCGAGCAGGACATGGCTGACGAGACCCCCCAACGCCCCATCCGGCCGAAACGGCCGACGATCACCGATCAGGAAGCCCTGCAGTTCCATTCCAAGGGGCGCCCGGGAAAACTCGAGATCGTTCCGACGAAGCCCATGGCGACGCAGCGCGATTTGTCGCTCGCCTACTCGCCCGGCGTGGCCGTGCCCGTGAAGGCAATCGCAGCCGATCCCTCGACCGCCTACGATTACACGGTGAAGGGCAACCTCGTCGCCGTCATCACCAACGGCACCGCGATCCTCGGCCTCGGCAATCTCGGCGCACTCGCCGCAAAGCCGGTCATGGAAGGCAAGTCGGTGCTGTTCAAGCGCTTTGCCGACATCGACTCGATCGATCTCGAGATCGAGACCGAGGACCCGGATGCGATGATCGCGGCGGTGCGTTACCTCGGCCCCTCCTTCGGCGGCATCAACCTCGAAGACATCAAGGCGCCGGAGTGCTTCATCATCGAAGAGCGCCTGCGCGAATTGATGGATATCCCCGTGTTCCATGACGATCAGCATGGCACTGCGATCATCGCCGCCGCCGGCATGATCAACGCCATCAAGCTGACGGGCCGCGACATCAAGCAAACGAAGCTCGTTTGCAATGGCGCGGGCGCGGCGGGCATCGCTTGCCTCGACCTCATCAAGGCCATGGGCTTCGCGCCCGAGAACGTGCTGCTCTGCGACACCAAGGGAGTCGTCTATCAGGGCCGCACCGAAGGCATGAACCAGTGGAAGTCCGCTCATGCGGTCGTCACCTCCAAGCGCACGCTGGAAGAGGCGATGGACGGGGCCGACATCTTCTTCGGCCTGTCCGCACAGGGCGCGCTCACGTCCGAGATGGTGCGTTCTATGGCACCGA
>JAQGKN010000622.1 GCA_028290085.1 Hyphomicrobiales bacterium | reverse complement strand
AGAAGAAATCGGCTTTGCCAAGGCAGGCAAGCCGGCGGCGATCTGGGCCAAGTGCAATGCGCTGGTCGATCCTGAAATCATTGACGCTTTCTACGCCGCGAGCCAGGCCGGCGTGAGCATCGATCTCGTCATTCGCGGCATCTGTTGCCTGCGTCCGGGCGTGAAGGGTCTATCTGAAAACATACGTGTGAAATCCATCGTCGGACGCTTCCTCGAACATGCACGAATCTATGCGTTTGGCGGGGGTTTCGGACTTCCGCATGCAAAGGCGCATGTCTATATTTCCTCGGCCGATCTCATGCAGCGCAATCTCGACCGCCGCGTCGAGGTGATGTTACCAATTCTGAATCCGACTGTGCACGAGCAGGTTCTGGATCAGATCATGGTCGCCAATCTGATAGACAATCAGCAATCTTACCGGGTCTTGCCCGACGGATCGAGCGAGCGCATAGTCCCGGCCAAGGGCGAGGAACACTTCAACGCCCATTCGTACTTCATGACCAATCCGTGCCTTTCGGGCCGGGGATAGTCGCTGAAGGAATCCAGCCCTAAGACGCTTTTCAAGCGTCTGGAGAATCGCTGATCGCATGATGCCTTTCTCAACCATTGCTTTGACCCCGCTTGTTGTTGTCTCCATGACGTCGCCATCATGATACTCGCCAGAAACGATGCGCCCGGGCGTCTCGTCGCGTTGTCGCCGGTGGCTATCGTCGATATCGGATCCAATTCCGTTCGCCTCGTCGCGTATGAGGGCCTGTCGCGTTCGCCGACGCCAATTTTCAATGACAAGGTCCTGTGCGGACTCGGTCGTGGCGTGGCGACGACGGGGCGGCTGCCGCAGGAAGGTGTGGACCGCGCGCTCGCCGCGCTGCGGCGGTTTCGCGTGCTCTGCCACGCCATGGACATCACGGACATCCACGTCCTGGCGACGGCGGCGGCGCGCGACGCTGCCAATGGACCTGATTTTCTGGCGGCAGCGACGGCGGCCATCGGCGCACCCATCGAGCTTCTGTCCGGACGGCGTGAGGCCGAACTCTCCGCGCTCGGCATCGTCTCAGGTTTTTGGAAGCCGGATGGGGTCGCAGGCGATCTGGGCGGGGGCTCGCTCGAACTCAACGATGTGAAGGGCGCCAAGCTCGGCGAGGGCGTGACGCTGCGTCTTGGTGGCCTGTCGCTCATGGATATATCGGATCGCTCGCCGAAAAGGGCCGTGAAGATCGTGCGCGAGGCGCTTGCGGGCGCCAAGCAGCTGAAAAAGCTGGAAGGCCGCACCTTCTACGCCATCGGCGGCACGTGGCGCGCCCTGGCACGCCTGCACATGCGCCAGCGCAATTATCCGCTGAACGTCATGCATAATTACGTGATCCCCGCGCGTGATGCGGCTGATTTTGCGGCGCTTGTCGAGCGGGTCAACGCCGACACGCTGAATTCCATCGGGTCCGTGCCCTCGGCGCGACGCCCTCTGCTCGCCTATGGTGCGGTGGTGCTCGACGAGATCATCCGGGTGGCGAAGCCCAGAGAAATCGTGATTTCGGCACTGGGCGTACGCGAAGGGTTGCTGTTCGAGCGTCTGGACACGGAAGAGCGCAAGCTCGATCCCCTGCTGACTGCGGCGCGCGAGTTGAATGTGCTGAGGTCGCGCGCACCGGTCCACGGCGAGGAATTGTGTGACTGGACGGATGCCTTCGTGCGTTCCACGCATCTGGAGGAAACGCCCGACGAAAAGCGCCTGCGGCATGCCGCCTGCCTGCTGACCGATATTGGTTGGCGCGCGCATCCCGATTATCGTGGCGAGCAATCGCTGAACATCATCGCCCATGCGGCCTTTATCGGCATCGATCACCCCGGCCGCGCCTATCTGGCGCTGGCGGCCTCCTATCGGCATATCGGCCCGGATGAGGACGTGAGCCCCCAGATTCGCACGCTGGCGACGCCGCGCATGCTCGACCGCGCGCATATTCTGGGCGCTGCGATGAGGCTTGCCTATGTCATCTCGGCCGCGATGCCGGGCGTGTTGCCGCGCGCGTCGCTGGTTTGTGAAAGGGACAAGGTCGTTCTGACACTGCCCGCCGATCTGGCCGATCTCGCCAATGAGCGGGTGAATAGCCGGATGAAGCAATTGTCGCGGCTGATCGGCCGTGAGCCGAATGTGCGCAAGCTGGGGTAAGCGGGGCGTTCCCGACCGGACGCAAATCGTGTTGCCGTCATTGCGAGCGCAGCGAAGCAATCCAGTACGGTCTTGCGGCTGCTGGATTGCCGCGTCGCTACGCTCCTCGCAATGACGACGCTTCGTCTCGCACGATCAGCAAAAGAGCGCCGCCGCTTACTCCACGGCCTGCGGGGCGTCCTGCCATTCCAGCGTGATCACTTTGTTGTTCTCGACCGTGAGCGCAAGGCGACCGTGTTTCAACTCCAGCGCCTTTGCGCCAAAGAGCTCGCCGCGCCAGCCTGCGAGTGCGGGCACCTTGGCCCGATCGTCGGCGGCGATGGCTTCGAGATCGTCGACCGTCGCAATCATCTTGGCGGCCACACCGTGGCGTTCGCTGACCTGCCGCAATAGCACCTTCAGCAGTTCGACCGTTGCGCCGCCGCCGTTGGAGCGGCGTTCGCGTTCGATGCGGGGCAGGGCCTTGGGATCGCGTTCAAGCCCGCGTTCGATGGCGGCCAGAATGTCGGCGCCAGCGCGTGAACGCTCCATGCCGCGTGGGAAGGCACGCAGATTTCCCAGCGCCTCGGCGGTGCGGGGCGCGGCCAGCGCAATCTCGATGA
>JAQGKN010000618.1 GCA_028290085.1 Hyphomicrobiales bacterium | reverse complement strand
CCATGAGATGACCCGACGCTCGACAATCGAGCTCGTCTCGGATGCCATCAGCGATGCAACGGCTCTTGTCGGGTCGGAAGCCAAGCTGATGCGGGCAGAGATGAGCGACAAGGTCGACCACGCGGTGACGGCCATCGGCCTGATGGTGATGGCCGCCGTATTTTTCATCGGCGCGCTGTTCCTGCTTCTGCAGACGGGCGTGGCCTTCCTGGTTCAGTACGGCCTGAGTCCGGCGGTGGCGAGTGTCTCGATGGCGGTGGTTTCGGCCGTGATCGGTATCGCCCTCTTCATGGGCGGCAAGAGCGCGCTGAAGCCCGCAAACCTCAAGCCGGACCGCACGATGACGCAGATCAACCGCGACGTTGAACTGGCCCGCCGGGCCGTGTCCAGCACCGGCGGTGCCGGTGTGGTGCAGCGCTGATGCCTGACGACAAACGCCCGAATTCGCCCGGCCGCGTCACCGATGCGGCACTCACCTTCGCTCGTGAAAATGGTGCTTCCATGATGTCCAATCTGAGCGCGCAAGCGCGAGACAATCCCCTTTCGTTTCTGCTGATCGGAGCCGGCTTGGCGCTGTATCTGCGCAAGACGATGCGCAACGATGGCTATCACGGCGGCATGGGCCTCTATCGGGATGACGAAGAGGGCGATCTCATGCGCCGCACTGCCGACCCCACCGCAGGCTTCGGCTACGACGCAGACGATTATCGCCAGGGGCGTTCGGCCTCCGGGCGGTTTTCGGAGGCAGCGGGCGCTCTTCGAGAGACCGCCGGGGCTCTTCGCGACAACGTATCCGAGCGACTGTCCGAAGCGGGCGACGCCGTGTCCTCGCAAGCCTCTTCCCTCCGCGACACCGTGACCGGGAGCATTTCCAACATGCGTGACTCTTATTCTGAGACGACCGATGCAGTCACCGCGCGTGCCGCAGATCTGCGCGACCGCGCGTCCGAGGGCATCTCGTCCGCACGGGATACGATGTCCGAAATGACGGAGCGCGCAGGCGATTACGCGGAGCAGTACACAGAGCGCGCCCGCAGTGGCATTGCGACGCTCGCCACAGAGCAGCCGTTGGTGCTTGGCGCCCTTGGCCTTCTGGCTGGTGCGGCGATTGCCGCCATGCTTCCGCGCACGCGGGTGGAGCAGGAATATATGGGCAGCACGGCTCAGCGCCTGCGCGATGAAGCTCGTCATAGCGCTGAAGAAACGTACCAGCGTGCAAAGGCAGCTGCGAGCAAGGCCGTCGACAAGGCCACCGAGGTTGCCTCACAGGAGTTCGCGGGCCAGAGCCAAAGCGATAAGCCCGCAACCGGCGGCCCCTCGTCATCGACCGGCCACTCTTCGACGGGTGGCACCGCGACGTCCGGTGCAGCGTCGCTCGGCATTACCGCGGGCAGCGGCGGTGCGCGTCCCACTGAAAGCATTTCGGCATCTCCGCGCCGCTCCTGATCGCTTGACGCAGACCCGCCCCTTTGTCTCTCTGAGCACATGGGGCAGGGCGAGTCGCAGGACTACGAATTAAAAGCGGGCGACGCGATCGCCCGCTTTTCTTGTATGGGCGCCGAGTGCCGCGTGTGGACGGTCGGCGGGCGACGCATGACGTGGGGTGGAGACGCCTCCGTCTGGTCGGGCGTCGCGCCGGTTCTGTTTCCGGTCTGCGGGTGGTCGCGCGACGGAAAGATCAGCGTTGGAGACACGATCTATCCGATGCCGGTGCATGGCTTTGCTGCACAGTCCGTGTTTTCGGCCAGCCAGACCAGCGAAGACGAACTGCGCTTCACGCTCGTCGCCGATGATGTCACGCGCGGGCATTACCCTTTCGATTTCAAACTGGACGTTGTCTACCGGCTGTCCGAGTCGACGCTCGACGTTGCCTTGCATGTTGAAAACATAGGGACAGGAGCGATGCCCTATGCCTGCGGCATGCATCCGGGCTTCACCTGGGAGGGCGGACCGAGCCAGGTGGTATTCCAGGCTCTGGAGTGTGCCCACGTCCCCTTGATCGCGCCGGGCGGGCTCTTTTCGGCAGACACGCGCCCCGTGCCCTTGCGGGGGCGCAGGCTTGCTCTTTCATCCGATCTCTTCGCAGCCGAAGCTCTGTGTTTCCTCGATGTGGCGAGCCGCCGCCTGTCGTTCGATTGTCCCGACGGACGGCTCGATGTGCACGCGCCGGATTTTCCGCATCTCGTTCTGTGGAGCCGCGACGCTGCGCCGTTCCTCGCCATAGAATCCTGGACGGGGACGGGTGATCTCGATGGCTTTGAAGGCGACTTCTTCGAGCGCCCCTCTATGATCCACCTTCAGCCCGGCGCGCGCGGCGTGCATCGCGTCTCTTACGCGTGGCATCCCTCCGCGCCCTTGGCAGAGGCGCCCAACTCCGCCTAAAAGAGCGGCCTTGGGCCTGAAGCAGGAGAGCAGCGCATGAATGAGCCGAGTGGACAGACGTCGATCCTGACGAAATCGGCCAGCGGCGCGCTCATCATCGACGGCAAGGCCGCCGCCGCCGGCGTGCTTGCCGAGGTCGCGCGCGGCGCCGCAGTTCTCGCGGCATCGGGCATCAAGCCCGGACTGGCCGTTGTGCTGGTCGGCGAGAACCCCGCGAGCCAGGTCTATGTGCGCTCCAAGGGCAAAGCGGCCGAGACCTGTGGCTTCCATTCCGTGCAGCACACCTTGCCCGACACGACCACGCAGGCTGATCTGATCGCGCTGGTGCAGGCATTGAACGCCGATCCTGCGATCCACGGCATCCTGGTGCAGTTGCCGCTGCCCAAGCAGATCGACGCGCAGCTGGTGCTCGAGACGATTTCCCCCGACAAGGATGTTGACGGCTTTCACCCTGTGAATGCTGGACTTCTGGCTATCGGCGACCGCAAGCGGGCGCTGGTGCCCTGCACGCCTGCAGGCTCCATGATCCTGCTGCAGGCAGCCGCGCGTGAACTCGGGCTTTCGCTGTCGGGTCTCGACGCGGTCGTCGTGGGCCGCTCCAATATCGTCGGCAAGCCCATGGCGCAGCTGCTGCTGGCCGAAAACGCGACCGTCACGATTGCGCATTCTCGCACGCGCGATCTCGCCGCCGTCGTGGGGCGCGCGGATATTCTGGTGGCAGCAGTCGGTCAGCCCGAGATGATCCCAGGCGCCTGGGTCAAGCCGGGCGCTATCGTCATTGACGTCGGCATCAACCGGGTGGCTGGCGAGGGCCTGAACGCGCAGGGCCAGCCGAAGACGCGGCTCGTGGGTGATGTCGAGTTTGCCGGGGCATGCGCGCGGGCTGCGGCGATCACGCCGGTGCCGGGCGGGGTGGGGCCGATGACCATCGCCATGCTCATGTCCAACACGCTGACCGCAGCACGGCGTCGCGGCGCTTGATGCGCGGCGCGCGCTCGCGCATCTTAGGGCGGCGTTGCCGGACGGTCTGGCGCGGGGACTGACGATGCAGACGCTTGCCCGCATTCCTTTTTTCAAGGACGTCACCGACGTACCGTTCGACCGGTTCGACCGGCGCTGCGGCTGGAAGAAATGCGACGAGGGCGAGACGGTCGTCGATTACGAGGACACGTCATCGGACGTCTATTTCATCCTGTCTGGCGAGGTGCGCGTTCTCATCCGCACGATCGCTGGCAAGGAGATCATTCTCGCCGACATGCGGGCTGGCGAATTCTTCGGCGAACTCTCGGCCATCGACGACGTGCCTCGCTCGGCCAATGTGACGGCGCTGACGCGCAGTGAATTGTGCATCATGCCCGCTACGGTCTTCCGGGAAATCGTGTTTGCCTCGCCGGGCTGCTGCGACCGCGTGCTGCGGCTTCTGGCAGGCCGCGTCCGTGAACTCAACGCGCGTCTGGCCGAACATACGCTGTTCGACCTCAAGCACCGGCTCTATTCTGAATTGCTGCGTCTCTCGCATCCGCGTTCCGGTCATGACGGCGAGCGCATCGTCACGCCGCCGCCGTTTCATCATGTGATTGCGGCGCGAATCGGATGCCGCCGCGAGCAGGTCAGCCGCGAACTCTCGGCGCTCGCGGCCGACGGTCTGGTCGACAAGACGCGCGGTGGCCTTGTGATCGTCAAGCCGGAGGTGCTCGAGTTCCGCCTGGCGGAAGCGATGCGGAATGAGGGCTGATGCGGTTTGAACGCTGACTCTCCCCTGATCCGCATCGACCGTGTGTCGAAAGCCTACGGCGCGGTTGCAGCCGTGCGCGACCTGTCGCTCGACATTGCGCGCAACGAATTCTTCGCGCTTCTGGGCCCATCCGGTTGTGGCAAGACCACGCTGATGCGGCTTATCGCCGGTTTCGAGAGCCCCGATCGTGGCCGCATCTGGCTCGATGGTGTGGATATCACCGGCCTGCCGGCCCACCTGCGGCCCGTGAACATGATGTTCCAGTCCTACGCGCTGTTTCCGCATATGAACGTCGCGCGCAACATCGCGTTCGGCCTCGTGCAGGAAGGCTTGCGGCGCAAGGAGATTCGCAAGCGCGTCGAGGACATGCTGCGGCTCGTGCAGATGGAAGGCATGGGCAAGCGCAAGCCCGAGCATCTTTCGGGCGGGCAGAAGCAGCGCGTTGCGTTGGCCCGCGCGCTGGTCAAGCGACCCAAGCTTCTGCTGCTCGACGAACCGCTGGCCGCGCTCGACCGCAAGCTGCGGCACGAGACGCAATTCGAGCTGATGCAGGCGCAGCGGGAGACGGGCACGAGTTTTCTCGTCGTCACGCACGATCAGGACGAGGCCATGGTGATGGCGCATCGCATGGCTGTGATGAAGGACGGCGGCATCGACCAGATCGGCACGCCGCGCGCCGTCTACGAGCAACCGGCATCGCGTCATGTCGCGACCTTCGTGGGCGAGACCAATTTGTTCGAGGGCCTTGTCGCACAGCGGCTTCCGGGCGCTATCGCGGTGCAGACGCGCAGCGGCCTGAGCCTCGAGGTCGCGTGCCATGCGTCACCCGAGCACGGTGCCGCCGTCGCGCTGTCCGTGCGCCCCGAATGCGTCAAGCTCGGACGCCCCACGGCTTTGTCGATGAACGGCGGCGTCGGCGAGATTATCGACCATGTCTTTC
>JAQGKN010000604.1 GCA_028290085.1 Hyphomicrobiales bacterium | reverse complement strand
GTAATGCTGGAACACGAAGCCGACCTGCCGCTCCTGCACGCTTTTGTCCGACGCGTCCTCGTCGCCAAAGAGAAGCGAGCCGGATTGCGCGATTTCGAGCCCCGCGATGACACGCAGCAGCGTCGTCTTGCCCGAGCCCGAGGGACCGAGGAGCGCGACGAGTTCGCCCGAGCCTATATCGAGGCTGACGCCGTTCAGCGCAGGGCGGCTGTGCGCATTGTCGAAGGCCTTCACGATATTGCGGATGCTGATTTTCATGAGTGCCTCACCGGGGCGTACGGCTGGCGAGCGCATCGCCATAACGGGATTCGAGATATGCCTTGGCGGCGAGTGTCACCAGCGCGAGTAACGCCAGCAGCGAGGCGACCGCGAAGGCCGCAACCGAATTATATTCATTATAGAGAATCTCGACATGCAACGGCATGGTCGTGGTGAAACCGCGAATACGCCCCGACACGACAGCGACGGCACCGAATTCACCCATTGCGCGTGCATTGCAGAGCAGCACACCATAGAGAAGCGCGAAGCGGATATTGGGCAGCGTCACGCGCAGAAAGGTCTGCAAACCGCTGGCGCCCAGCGTCATCGCAACTTCCTCGTCGCCGGTGCCCTGCTCCTCCATCAACGGAATGAGCTCGCGCGCGACGAAGGGGAAGGTGACGAAGACGGTCGCAAGCACGATGCCAGGCACAGCGAAGATCACCTGAAAGCCGACGCTTTGCAGCCACGGACCGAACAATCCCTGAGCGCCAAACAGCAGCACATAAACCAGCCCCGCCACCACGGGCGACACCGAGAACGGCAGATCGATGAGCGTGACGAGGAAGCTCTTGCCGGGAAATTCAAACTTCGCGATAGCCCATGCGGCAGCAATGCCGAAGACGAGATTGAGCGGCACGGCTATCGCCGCGACCATCAGCGTCAACCGCACAGCGGCCAGCGCATCGGGTTCGGCCAGCGCATCAAAAAACGCACCGAAACCTGCGCGCAAAGCTTCCGTGAAAACCACGATGAGCGGCATCAACAGAAACAGCGCAAGAAAGGCGATGGCGAGCGCGATGAGCAGGCGGCGCGCCCACGGGCCCTCGCCCGTTACCGGCGTATGACGCCGTGAATGGGTTTTCGCACGGGCCGGCGCTACACGCTGCCTGTCCCCGTGCGTTGCATTGACCAGCGTGTCAGACATGACCGAACCTCTTGCGGCTCCAGGCCTGAACGAGATTGATGACAAGCAGGATGACGAAGGCTACGGCGAGCATCACCGTCGCGATGGCGGTCGCGCCCGCATAATCATATTCCTCAAGCTTAATGACGATCAGCAGCGGCGCGATTTCCGAGACATAGGGAATATTGCCCGCGATGAAAATGATCGAGCCGTATTCGCCGACTCCACGCGCGAAGGCGAGCGCAAAGCCGGTCAGCAGCGCAGGCATTAGCGGCGGCAGCACCACACGAAACACCGTCTGCCAGCGCGTCGCGCCGAGTGTGGCGGAGGCTTCCTCGATCTCACGGTCGCATTCCGCGATCACGGGCTGCACCGTGCGCACGATGAAGGGGAGGCCGACGAAGACGAGCGCAATGTAGATGCCCAGTGGCGTGAATGCGATCTTCAGTCCGAGCGGCGCCACCAACGCGCCGATCCAGCCATTTGGTGCATAAAGAGAGGCAAGCGCGATGCCGGCCACAGCGGTTGGCAGCGCGAACGGCAGATCGACTGCAGCGTCGATCAGGCCGCGCCCGGGAAAGCGATAGCGCACCAGAACCCACGCCACGATCATGCCGAAGAAAGCATTTGTCGCGGCTGCCAGCAGCGCGAGGCCGAAGCTTGTGCGTAGCGCGCCGAGCACGCGCGGTTCACTGGCAAGGGATACGAGGCCGCCTGCCCCCATTTCTCCCGCCCGCAGCACGAGAGCGGCAAGCGGAAGCAGAACAATCAAGCCGAGATAGGCAATTGTATATCCGAGCGCCAGACCGAAACCCGGCATGGCGCTCTTCCGTCGAAAACGAAAAGCCAAGGCGAACTCCGATCGAAATCAGCGCGACGGTTGATAGATCTGATCGAAGATACCCTTATCGCCGAAATGTGTCGCCTGCGCCTTTGCCCAGCCGCCAAAATCTCCGTCGATGGTCAGCAGCTCGAGCTTGGGGAAGCGCGCGAGATCGGATGCCGCGGCCGCCTCGGGCTTGACCGGGCGATAGTAGTTCTTGGCAGCAATGGCCTGCGCGGTGTCAGACCAGAGGAAGTTCAGATAGGCCTCGGCCACATCGCGCGTGCCCTTGCGATCCACGTTGGCATCGACAACTGCAACAGGTGTTTCTGCCCTGATGGAAATGGAGGGCGTCACGATCTCGAATTTGCCCTTGCCGAATTCGATGTCGGCCAGATAGGCCTCGTTCTCCCAGGCGATCAGGACGTCGCCTACGCCGCGTTGCGCGAAGCTCACGGTCGAACCGCGCGCGCCGGAATCCAGCACAGGTGCGTTCTTGTAGATGCGCCCCACGAAATCACGGATCTTGGCATCGTCGCCGCTGAATTTTTTCTCCGCATAGCCCCAGGCTGCGAGGTAGTTCCAGCGTGCGCCGCCCGACGTCTTGGGGTTGGGAGTCACGACCGCGACGCCAGGCTTGGCAAGATCGTCCCAATCCTTGATGCCTTTCGGATTGCCTGCGCGCACCAGGAACACGATTGTCGAGCTGAACGGCACGGCCTTGTTGGGCAGGCGCGATTGCCAATCGGCAGCCACACGCTGGCTGCGCTGCGCGATGGCGTCGATATCGGCCGACAGCGCCAGCGTCACCACATCGGCATCGAGTCCGTCGATCACGGCGCGGGCCTGCGCGCCCGATCCGCCGTGCGAGTCACGGATGACGACGGGTGGCTTCTTCTCTGCCGCACGCTGCGCAAGGAAGGCCTTGTTGATGTCGCGATAAAGCTCGCGCGTCGGGTCGTAGGAAACATTGAGCAGCACGGTCTGCGCTCGCGCATAGCTCGTCAGCAACGCCAGGAAGGTGAAGCTCGCGGCAAACAGGATCTGGTACACGGTCTTGCGACGGAAAATCAGCGCCATTGGCGACCTCCTCTCTTCATTTAAATCAGAAATTTGCAAAGCAGGAACGGCCTCAGATCCCGGCGCCGCCCTCGTTGAGATCGGCGCGCGGCTTCCCGAAGCGCTCCCAGAGGCGGCGATGCAGCAGCGCCAAGGCAGGACGCAGCGCCGCGTCGCCGATGCCGAAGGACAACCCCGTCAGCGCGCTTCCGCTGACTCCGGACACGACAACGCCGAGCAGTGCGGCGCTCGCAATCCGCCAGCTGACTGCGCGCAAAACCTCCGCACGCGCCCGAGAACCGGGCGTGCCCAGACTATCGCGAAGACGCGTGGTGACTGTCACCGGCGCGGGCGCGGCAACCGCCACGGACGCATCGACCGACAGATCGACGAAGCCGATAGCTACGGTGGCGTTGGTTATCTTGTCGATGAGGATGAACCCGCCGAAGGTGCGATCATCCCGATAATCCGCGAGCGGCAGGGCGCGATCGAGCCCGATGGTCACGAGGCCGATTTCGTTCATGGCCAGTGATTGCGCTTCGCGCGGCGCATAGGAATGAATGTCGATGGCGTGGCGGATCGAGGCGATGCGCGCGCGCACGTCCGACGTTGCGAGCTTGAGAATGTAGTCCGAGCCCGCTGCCAAGGGCGCATCGACCATCCAGAGAAGACGCGCGGCGAACAGGCGGGACGTTTTCAGGCTATCGCCGGGCGTGACGAGCACGTCGCCGCGCGAAATATCGATCTCGTCTTCGAGCGTGAGAGTCAGCGCCTGCCCTGCACTGCCCAGCGGAATGTCGCCATCGCCCGTGACGATGCGGGCCACGCGGCTGCGCAGCCCGTTGCGAACGACGACGATCTCGTCGCCCTCGCCGATGGTGCCGCTCGCGACCGTGCCCGCGAAACCGCGAAAGTCGGAGCTCGGACGGTTGACCCATTGCACCGGCAGGCGGAACGCCCGCACGTTCGACTCAGGCGGCGCGGTGTCGATGGCTTCCAGATGAGCCAGCAAAACCGGACCGTCGTACCAGTCAGTCCGCGTCGAGCGCGTCGCGACATTGTCGCCGTCGCGCGCCGAAATCGGAATGCAGGTCACTGTCGCAAAGCCCAGCGTCGCGGCCAGCTTTC
>JAQGKN010000597.1 GCA_028290085.1 Hyphomicrobiales bacterium | reverse complement strand
TGAAAACCTCATGCTGGCTGCTTGCGCCGCTGGCTTGGGCTCGTGCTGGATCGGGCTGGCGCAGGGCTGGTTGGCAACACCCGAGGGCAAGGCCGCACTCGGGCTCGACGCGGGTCAGCTCGCGGTTGCCCCCATCATCGTGGGGCACACCAGCGACGCGCCCCCGGCCGTGCCGCGCCGCGCGCCGCAGATCCGCTGGATGAAAGGCTGAGTGGCAACCGAGCTGGACGGCGTCGCGGGTTTCGTACTACGCCATGGCATCTTTCTCGGTCTTCAAGGTCCAGCGTGAACGAACACAGCGATCCCGCCCAGCTCGACAGGCTGAAGGCGCGCATCCAGGGCTTGCGGGCCAAGACCTTGGCCAACGGTTGCACGGAAGCCGAGGCGCTGATGGCTGCGGCCAAGGTCGCCGAATTGCTCGACCGCTACGAACTTTCGCTGAGCGACGTCGAGATACGCCACGCCGCCTGCGAGCAAAGAGCCTTCGAGACGCATCGCAAGAAGCGCATCCCACTCGACGATTGCGTGGGCGCCATCGCTTTGTTCTGCGACTGCCGCGTCTGGCGCGAGAAGAACGCGGATGGAGAGGCCAGTTTTGTGTTCTTCGGGCTGCGTGCCGATGTCGAAGTTGCGCATTATCTGACGGAGGTGATCGACGGGGCCGTGCGCAACGAGCTCGGCCGCTTCAAGACAAGCGCCGCCTATGGGCGTTTTCGCCATCAGGATCGTGCCATGGCCAATTCCTCGTTCACATTGGGAATGGTCGCCTCTATCGGCGACAAGCTGACGGCCATGAAGGCCGACCGTGACCAGGTCAATCAGCGCACCGGGCGCGACCTCGTCGTCCTCAAAGCGTCCGTCGTGGACGCGGAACTCGAAAAGCTCAATCTGAAAATGCGTATGACACGGCGCCCCGCGCGCATGGTGTCGCCGCTCGCGTATGAAGCAGGAGAAGTGGCGGGCGCCGCGCTTGAGATCGCGCGTGCTGTCCGGAAGGACTGACGGCGACGCAAGGAGCCTTGCATCGCCGAAGCTGTTACGCGACGAGGCGGCGGAGCCAGGCGTTGTTTTGCACGACAGGCAAAGCAGCCACCCAACCGTCTAGTCCCCACACATGCCCGCCGCGCTTGGCAAACAGGAAGAGCAGCACGGTCGCATAGACGATGTGGTAGTCGACGATGAAGTTGTTGTGGTTCTCGATGTAGGGCCACTCCATATGAGCGGTCCAGTACAGCAGTATCAGGACGACGCCGAACAAAGAACTCACGCGCACCATGAAGCCGACCAGCAGCGATAGGCCTATCAGCAAGTGCCCATAGCTGACGAGGAACGTCAGAATGGGATCGAGCGCCGGGGCGGTGAAGATAGCGTAGACGTCATGAAACGTCTTGGTGTTTGCAAGGAAGGCCGCGGCGCTGAACTTCGGATTCAGCACCTGGTGCGATGCTGAATAGAGGAAAGTCCAGGCCATCAGCAGACGAAATGCGAGGACGAACTTGCGGTCGGAGGGTTCTTGAATCATGTGCCGCTTTCTGCGAAACGGCTGCAAAATCACGCCGTGCAGAAAGCTCTAACAGTTTGGTGTTTCTCAACATTGATCTCGCGCAAGCGGATGCTTATGCGTGGCGGATTTCGGGAAGAATCTTCTCCGCGAATTCCTCCAGCCCT
Source organism: Hyphomicrobiales bacterium (assembly GCA_028290085.1). Classification (GTDB taxonomy): domain Bacteria; phylum Pseudomonadota; class Alphaproteobacteria; order Rhizobiales; family Beijerinckiaceae; genus Terripilifer. Next base: position 1,432 of record JAQGKN010000597.1, on the reverse strand, counting down.
TCACGCATCGGGTAGAAGTGCAGCATGAAGAGACCAATGCCCATCGCCTCGTAGCGGCGCATGCGCTCGACGATGGTTTTCGGAGAGCCGATCAGTGCCGCACCAACGCCTGATGCGCCGACCTTGATGGACGGATCCGTCTGCACGACGCGGACGTGTTCATCGGCCTTCGCTTCGGCTTCCGCATCGGTGTCGCCGATGATGACAATGGCGTTGATGCCGTAGTTCATCGTCTTGCCGAGCGAATGCACGCGTTCGTTCATGAGCGAGATCTCATGTTCGATGCGCTGCAGGCTTTTATCGTAATTCTGGCGCTCCTTGTCGTAGTTGACGAACCATGTATCGCATTCCTGCGACACGACATTCATCCCCTCATCGACTCGGCTCGCTGCATAGATGGGCGGGTGCGGAGTGCGCACCGAACGCGTCGGCATGGAGCCGTGCTCGATCTGGTAGAATTCACCCTTGAATGTGAAGTCGTCCTGCGTCCAAAGGCCTTTCATCACCTGGATGAATTCGTGCATTCGGCGGTAGCGCGCCTCGGACGTCTCGATCCACTCGCCGTACATATTGTGCTCTTGCGGGCGCGTGCCGTTAACGATGTTGATGCAGAACCGGCCGCCGCTGACGCGATCAACGGAAGCGCCGAGCTTGGCGGCGATACGCGGGTCCATGATGCCGGGATGGACGGCGGCCATGATTTCCATGGTCGTCGTCTGCGTTGCGAGCGCCGTGGCGAAGATCCAGGAATCAAGGTCGGGTCCGAGCCAGCGCTGCGCAATCAGCGTGATGTCGAAGCCGAGTGCTTCGGCGCGCTGCAGCACTTCCACGGCATAGAGGTAGCTCGCGTCCACTCCCCCGCCATGCGTGGTGAGCGCATCCAGCAGGGGCTTCGTCGTGGGGTCGGGACGTATGGTCTGGGGAGCAGGCGTCCAAATGCCGAGCCGCATCTTCATTCCTTTTCTTGATTTTGGTTCTTGCTGCGAGGTCTCAGGGCTTGGGAGCACCATACAGGATGACGCGCAGCTTTTCACGCAGGTCGGCCGGCTCGTTCCCCAGTGACTCGACGGCCGCGAATGTGGCCTTGGCATCAAGGGGTGTGAGATCGAGGTTCATGCGCTTGGCTTCGGCCACGAAGTCGGGATCTTTCACCGCCGCTGCGAAAGCGGCCTGCAGGGCGGCTGCGCGATCGGCGGGAATGCCGGGAGGTGCTGCGTAGGGGCGCGATACTACGTAGGGCAGTTCCGCCATTTCGATCAGCTTGCGTGAGATGTCGTCACGCGCGAGCTCGCGCGCGGTCGGCGCGTCCGGAATCTCGGGCAGACGCGTCTTGCGGGCGAATTGCATGAGGATTTGCATCTTGCCCTTGGGATCGACCCAGGCCGGCTTGGCGATTTTGGCGGTGACGTAATTGATGAGCTGCCCATCGACC
>JAQGKN010000594.1 GCA_028290085.1 Hyphomicrobiales bacterium | reverse complement strand
GTGCTGGCGGGCGAGGCTCAAACCACCACCGCGCGCAGCGCTGCGGAAATCGCAGCCCTCGTTGAAGGTGCGGGCATAACCCTACGTCCCGAGCTCGGCAAAATTTCCATCGACCAGCTCGCAAGTCCCGACGGCGGCAGCGATGCCGATCTCGCCATCCTTCAATCGGACGCGCTGGACGATGCACGCAAGTCCGCCGGCCCGGAACTCGCCCGCAAGCTGAGCTTCGTCGCGCGGCTCTACAATCAGGAAATCCACGTCGTCGCCCGTCCCGGCATCGCGACATTTACGGATCTCGCTGGCAAGAAGGTGGCTGTAGGCTCGGCCGATACTCCGGGGGGACGCACCGCCGCCCTGCTGTTCGAGCGCGCCAGCGTTAAGCCACAGACCGTCGTCACCGACCAGAAGACAGCGCTTGAAAAGCTTGGTCGAGGCGAAGTCGATGCGGCCGTGTTCGTTGGCGGCAAGCCCGTACCGGCCATTGCCGAGATGACCATCGGCGGCCTGCACCTCGTGCCCATCCCCTACAAGGGCCCGATGCAGGACTTTTATTATCCGGCGCAAATCACGGCGGCGGATTATCCGGGGCTGGTGAAGCCGGACGCGAATGTCGACACGGTCGCGATCGGTACAGTGCTCGTCGCGCTCGATGCAAAGCCGGGTTCGGCCCGCTACAAGAACCTCACCAAGTTCACGGATGCGTTTTTCGGTGGTTTCGCGGGCCTGCGCGATGCTACTCATCATCCAAAATGGCGCGAGGTCAATCTCGCAGCCGATGTTCCGGGATGGCGGCGATTCATTCCGGCCCAGAAGTGGCTGGACCACCCGCCCGCCCCCCGCGAGCCGCGTGTGAGCGACGCCCTCAAGAAGGTAGCTCCCCCGCCACAACGCCTCGAACAATTCAACAGCTTCGTGGATTCACGCCCGGATCTCGGCACCATGTCGAGCACCGATCAGGAAAAAATGTTCAAAGACTTCCTTCAATGGAACAAGGAGCACGGAAAGTGATGCAGTACCGAGCGCTCGGTTTCACCCCTGCCCGCGCTGGCGTCGCGGTCTTCACCGTCGCAGCCATCGTCGTCGGAGGCATCGCCTTTGGCACGCGCCCGGCGCGGACTGAAAACAGCAACAGGGTTTCGTTGAGCTCGGTCGCCAATGCATCCCCGGCGAGTCCCGCCGACGGCGCGACGCTGGAAGAGAGTGCCCGTCAGGCCGCGCACCAGCAGCTCGCCGAAGCCATGAGGAAAAAGGCGCGCGAGGAGCAGGCTGCCGCCGATGCTGGCGCCAAGCCCGACGCCGCAGCGCCCGCTACCGGCAGCGCCGCCTCAGCTTCCATCGCCAAGGCTGAGCCTGAGACGCTCTCGGCGCAGACAGGCGGCGCGCAGGTCTCAGCCACAGTTCAGCCGCCTGCCGCGCCCATGCAGGTCGCCAGCATTGCCCCTGAGGACATGCAGCGCCTCGCTGGCAAGGCGGCCGAAGCAATCCGCAGCGGCGACATCGCCAGTGCCCGCCTCGTGCTCGAACATGCGGCCCGCGCCGGCGACGCCACGGCGCTGTACGCGCTGGCGGAAACTTACGATCCACGGGTCCTCGTGAAGATGCGGGTTCAGGGCATGACGGGCGACGCTGACCGGGCGCGCGCTCTCTATCAGCGTGCACTGGACTCAGGGGTCGAGGAAGCGCGCAGCCGCCTTTCGCAGGGGGGCTAAAGCGCAGCAACTAGATATTCATTCTCTCGTGGTCTGCTCGTGATCTATTTCAACACAAGTGATCACGAGTTTTCAGCTTGGCCGGTTTTATTCCGAATGATGCGCGCACACGTCTTCGCGTCTCGCACAATTGGAGCGAGATTCGTGACGAATGGCCGTGCCTTGCCGACGTCGGTCCCCGGGTCTCCGGTTTCCCGTTCCAGACGCGTGAATGGATCGACGCGTGGATCCACATCATTGGACCCAACCCCTCGACGCCCCCCTTCTTCGCGATCGTGGAGACTTTGGAGGGAACGCCCATCGCGTTCTTTCCCCTCCAGATCTGGCGACGAAACGGCGTGCGCACCGTGCAGTTCATTGGCAAGGCCATCACGGATTACAGCGCCCCCCTGCTCGTGCCGGGCTATGACTTTGCCGAGATCGGCGAAGCGTTCTGGAGCGGACTGCTAGAGAACGGGCCTGCCTTCGACGTCGTCTATCTCAAACATGTGCCGGCCTTTGTGGGCGAGTCCCCCAATCCCTGCCGGACGCTCGGACATTCCGCCTCACCGATGCAGGCACGCGTCGCGACACTTTCAGGAGATTGGAAGAGCTTCTACGAGCGGACTCACAGCAAGAGCACGCGCTCCAAGTTGCGACGCAAGTTTCAGAACATGGCCGAACTGGGCGACGTGAGCTTCAAGACCGCCAGCTCCGTGGACGAGGCACTTCAAATCCTCGAATACCTGTTCAAGATGAAATCCAACCTGATGCTCGCGGAAGACAACAGCCTGTCTGTTCCTGAACACGCCGAGTTCTATCGGGAAATGACGCGAAGCTGCCCGGACGCGGTTCATGTACACGCCCTGACCGTCGGCGACGAAATCGTCGCAGCGCTCTGGAGCATCAGCACGCAAGGCTATTACACCAGCCTCCTCGCCAGCCACGCGGGCGGCGACTGGTCGCGCTTCTCACCAGGGCTCCTTGCATTCGAAAAGGCCTTTGCCTGGTGCTTCGAGCAGGGCTTCAAGGTCTATGATTTCGGGCTTGGTGATGAGGCCTACAAGTTCAGATGGTGCGACCGGGAAATGCAGCTTGGATCGGTCATCCGCGCCCGCAGCCTGCTCGGACATGCTGCCGCCTATCACCTGCGCCGAAAAGAGGGGAAGGCCATTGCCGCCCCGGTCATGACCGGAGCGTTGGCGGGCGCCCCCTGACGCTCCCGATCAAACTCAATGATATCCCCCGGCCGGATCGACCTTGCCGCGAAACACCCAATAGGCATAAGCGGTGTAGATCAGAATGATCGGGACGAGGATCGAAATCCCGACCAGCATGAACATCTGGCTCGAAGCGGGTGATGCCGCCTGCCAGATCGTCACGCGGCCGGGCACCACATAGGGCCAGATGCTGACGCCGAGCCCTGCGAAACACAGGAAAAAGAGCACCAGCGACAACAGAAAGGGCTGATATTCACGCCTGTTCAGGATTGCGCGAAACAGCAGGAAAGCGACGGCTGCGACCGCGATCGGCACTGGCGCCGTGATGAGGATTCCCGGCCAGGCGAACCAGCGCAGCCAATAGGCTTCTTCCAGAAACGGCGTCGCCAGGCTGACGACCACGATGAACGCGAGCGTCGTGATCGCAAAGATGCGCGCGAACCCGAATGCCCGGTTCTGCAGATCGTCGCTCGTCTTCATCACCAGCCAAGTAGCTCCGAGCAGCGTATAGCCAGCAACCACCGCGACGCCGGTCAAAAGCGTGAAAGGCGTCAACCAATCCCACCAGCCGCCGCCATAGGCGCGGCCTGAAACCACTACGCCCTGGAGGATCGCACCCAGCGCGATGCCCTGGCATAACGCCGCGACCAGCGACCCACCGAAGAAGGCGAAGTCCCACACGAAGCGCCCCCGCACGGTGCGCCAGCGGAATTCGAAAGCCACTCCGCGAAACACCAGTCCGAGCAACATGCCGATCGCAGGCATATAGATCGCGGGCATCAGAATTCCGTAGGCGAGCGGAAAGGCCGCGAACAGCGCGCCGCCGCCCAGCACCAGCCATGTCTCGTTGCCATCCCAGACGGGGGCCACGGAATTCATCATGACGTCGCGATCATGGCTTTCCGGGAAGAAGGGAAAGAGCATGGCCACGCCGAGATCGAAGCCGTCCATCACCACATAGGCGAAGACCGCGAAGGCGATGATGAAAGCAAAGATCGTCGTGAGATCGAAGGACACGCCCATGGCAATCACTCCTGAGGAATTGCGCGAGGCGACTGCACCGCGGGTCCGGGCGTAATGCCAGCGGCGCGCAAGGGGCCCTCTCCGCGCGGCCCCTCCTCGATCCGATGCGGCGGCTGCGACATGAGGCGAAGCAGGTAAAACATGCCCGCCGCAAACACGATGAAATAGACCACGACAAAGGCGATCAGGGACGTAGCGACAGCGGGAGACGCCAATGGAGAGACCGACTCCGTCGTGCGCAGAAGACCGTAGACCGTAAAGGGCTGGCGTCCGACCTCTGTCGTCACCCAACCCGCAAGGACCGCGATGAAGCCGGCCGGGCCCATTGCCAACGCCCAGCCGTGAAACCAGCGGGCTTCATGCAAGCGGCCCTTCCAGCGCAGGAAGAGGCTCGTCAGGCCAAGCCCGACCATCAGTGTCCCGAGGCCCACCATGATGCGAAACGACCAGAAAACGATGGGCACAAAGGGCCAATCCTCGCGCTTGATCGTGTCGAGCCCGGCCAGCGGTTCGCTCAGAGAATGCTTGAGGATCAGTGATGAAACCCTTGGTATCTCTATTGAATAATTCACGCGTCCGGCATCCTGATCGGGCAGGCCAAAGAGGATGAGCGGCGCACCGTCAGGATGGCTCTGGTAATGGCCTTCCATCGCCATGACCTTTGCAGGCTGGTGTTCGAGCGTGTTCAGGCCGTGCGCGTCGCCCACAAGAACCTGCACCGGCGCGACAAGCGCCGCCATCCACATGGCCATTGAAAACATGACGCGGCTTCCCTCATGAGCCCTGCCGCGCAATGCATGAAACGCCCCTGCCCCGCCGACGACCAGCGCCGTCGTGAGATAGGCCGCGATGACCATGTGCACGAGACGATAGGGAAAGGACGGGTTGAAAATGATCGCCCACCAGTCGAGGGGAATGAACTGGCCGACTTCGTTGACGCCGTAGCCCTGCGGTGTCTGCATCCATGAATTGACTGACAGTATCCAGAACGCGGAAACGAAGGTGCCGATCGCGACAAGCAAAGTCGCGGTGTAATGCAGCCCCTTGCCGACGCGCCCCATGCCAAACAGCATGACGCCCAGAAAGCCTGCTTCCAGGAAGAAGGCGGTGAGGACCTCGTAGGCCATGAGCGGCCCGATGATCGGTCCGGCTTTGTCGGCGTAGACGGCCCAGTTGGTGCCGAACTGGTAGGACATGACGATGCCCGAGACGACGCCCATGCCGAAGGCGACGGCGAAGATCTTCAGCCAATATTTGAAAACCTGGAGAAAGACATCGCGTCCCGTCCAGAGCCAGAGGCCCTCAAGAACGGCGAGATAGCTCGCCAGCCCTATCGAGAAGACTGGGAAGATAATGTGAAACGCCATGGTGAAGGCAAATTGCGCCCGGGCGAGCAGAATGGCGTCGATCCACTCCGGCATGATGTCACCCCTCGTCGGCCTATGCACCGCCTGAACCAAAACCAGCAGGCAAGCTTTGCGTTCCAAACTGACTTATGGGAATTCCGGCGCGGCTCTCAAGTGACATAAAGAAGCGGAGCTATAGCGGACCCTATGCAACGCGGCGTCTCGCGCTCTGGCTGCCCTCCGTTTGCACGTGAAATCTCGCCACCAGCCCGGCGAGACGTTCGGCCTCGGCTGTCAGCTCAACGCAGGCTTGCGAATTGCGCTCGGCGACGCCCGCGTTCTGTTGCGTCACGGTATCGAGTTCGACGAGTGTCCAGTTGACTTCAACCAGCGAGGTCGCCTGATCCTGCGCCGACGTTGCGATTTCCTTGAAGCGGGAGGCGGCGTCGGCAACCTGATCGACGATAATGTGGAGGCTCGCGCCGGTCTGGTTCACGAGCTTGACGCCATGGGCGACGACAGTGGCGGAGGTAGAGATCAGGCCCTTGATTTCCTTCGCTGCGTCGGCCGATCGTTGGGCCAGCGCCCGTACCTCCTGCGCGACCACGGCGAAGCCGCGACCCGCCTCTCCGGCGCGCGCTGCCTCAACGCCCGCGTTCAAGGCCAGTAGATTTGTCTGGAAAGCGATCTCATCGATGACCGTGATGATCTGCGTGATCTGATTGGAAGATTCTTCGATGGACCGGATTCGCTATAATGGTCTGGTCGACCACCTCGCGGGACTTTATGGCGCTGTCTTGCGCATTGGTCACCACGGTCGCAGCTTCGCGCGACACGGCGAGCGTGCGGCTGACCGTTGCGGTGATCTCATGATGGGCGGCGGAGGTCTCTTCGAGCATGGCAGCCTGATGCTCGGCGCGTTGGGCCAGCGCTGCCGAACCGGTCGCGATGTCGTCGGCGGAATCCGCCACATTCTGGCTACTGCCCCGGATGCGTGACATGGCGGAACTCAGCTCCCGCGTGGCACGATTGAAATCCAGCGCCAGTTGCTTGTAGCTCTCCGGGAACACGTCGCTGATCTCGAAATCGAGATTGCCCTCGGCCAACGCATGCAATCCCTCGGCGAGTTCCCGCACGACGCTTTTCTGCTCTTCGGCGTCCAGACGCTTGGCTTCCGCCTGATCCTCGCTCAGGCGGGCGACGGCCTGTTGCTCGCTCGTAAAATCACGCAAGGTCTCGACGACGGCCACCGCTCGCCCTTCCGAGTCCCGGATCATGCCGGCGTCGATGGCGAGATAACGTCGGCGGCCGCATGGCAGGTCGCACCAATTTTGCGCCTTCCCACGCCCGGTGATCGTGTCGATCTGGACGTTGGCATAAGTGGCCGTGCCGCCATCTCCCGCGCTCAACACGAGA
>JAQGKN010000591.1 GCA_028290085.1 Hyphomicrobiales bacterium | reverse complement strand
CGAGTCTTGCTGCTGACGCAGTTCTACCCACCGATCATCGGGGGCGAGGAGCGCCACGTACGAAACCTCGGCGCAGCCCTGGCTGCGCGCGGGCACAAGGTCAGCGTAGCGACTCAGGCCATTCCGGGCTCGCTGGAATCGAAGGTCGACGGGGCAGTGCGGGTGCACCGTCTCACCGGCTCGATGCAGCGTCTCGGGTGGCTGCACGCCGACTCCGAGCGGCGGCACGCGCCGCCGTTCCCCGATCTGGAACTGGCGCTCAACCTGAAGCGGGTGATCGATGCGGAAAAGCCCGACATCGTTCACGCCCACAATTGGATCTACGCTTCCTACGTTCCGTTCAAGCGGCCCAATAGCCCGCGGCTCGTCGTGACGCTCCACGACTATAGCCTCGTCTGCCCTAACAAGAACTTCATGCACCAGGGTACGGACCTTTGCGAAGGTGCGAGCTTCTTGAAGTGTCTGCCGTGTGCGAACGCCCATTACGGGCCGATGAAGGCGTCCCTTACGGTCTGTGGCGCCTTTTGCAACAATTGGTTCGCCAAGCGGAGCGTGGATTGCTTCATCCCGGTGAGCCACGCGGTCGCCCGGCATTCCCGTCTCTCTGAAGGCAACGTTCGCTTCGAGGTTATTCCAAATTTTGTTCCGGAGGATGTCAGTGTGCTCGGCCCAGAGGACGCGCACCGCAATCAGTTGCCGAGGGAGCCCTTCATCCTGTTTGTCGGCGACATGATGCGACTCAAGGGTATCGAGGTTCTGCTGGCGGCTTACCAGCGGCTACGAGATGCCCCGCCGCTCGTGTTGATCGGGCGCAGAGTCCCCGAGACGCCGGCCGAGTTCGGACACAACGTCTTTGCGTATGAATCGTGGCCTCACAGCGCCATCATGCACGCTTGGAAGCATTGTCTTTTCGGCGTGCTGCCCTCGACCGGACCTGAGGCCTGCGCCACTGTCGTCATCGAGGCCATGGCGTCGGGCAAGGCCGTGGTGGCTAGTGATATCGGCGGCATGCCGGATCTCATCGATAATCACGAGACCGGAGTTTTGGCCCCGGCGGGTGACGCCGAGGCCTTAGCGGTCGCGATGCAGTCGCTGATAGACGACGCCGAAACCCGACAACGCATGGAGACGCTAAGTTTGGTCCGCGTTCGCCGACTGATGGCGAATGCCGTGGTGAGCCGGATTGAGCAGGTCTACCGGGACGTTCTCGAGCGCGTGCCAGCCGAGGCGGTTCAGCAGGCTTCGGCAGGCCCCCTATGCCAGTAGCATTCACGCGATCCATCTTCGGCGGATTTATTCGCGCACTTCGGAAGAGCGCCCCGTTCCTCAAAAATTCGGGCGCGATGGTGATTGGTACGATCGCCAGCGCCGGGCTTGGATTCGTTTTCTGGTGGCTGGCGGCGCGGCTGTTCCCGCCGGAGACCATCGGGCGCGCCTCGGCGCTTTTCGCCGTCATGGGTCTGATCGCCATGATCAGCGAGGCCGGGCTCGGAACCGTGTTGGTTGGCGAGATCGTCCGACACCATGACAAAAAGCGCGGATTAGTGGCCGCCGCGTGTGTAGTCGGCCCGATCTTCGCCGCTGTCCTCTCCGCGATTTTCATGTTCACGGCGGAGCAATGGGAGGGCTCTGCGCATCTCATCGATGGAGTTTTTGTCGGTTCAATGTTCGTGGCCGGCTGTGCTCTGACCAGCCTTTCCCTATTGTTCGATCAAGCGCTGGTCGGGATGCTGCGGACGACAAGTCGCATGATCCGCCAGGCGCTTTTTTCGCTTCTCAAGCTCGGATTGCTTCTGATCGCCATCAAAAGTGCGAGCGAAACCGCCATTATGATGAGCTGGGTCCTGGGTATGCTCGCCTCCTTCCTTGGCCTGGAGATCGTCCGCCGCCGCGAGGTAACCCAGTTCATCCACAAACCGGACTTCGGCCTGCTGCATAGTCTTCGTGGAAAGGTACTGGACCATTTTCAACTCGACTTCGCTCTGCAGGCGCCCGGTGTGGCCATGCCCTATTTGGTACTGCTACTGCTCTCGCCAGTTATCAACGCCGCCTTCTCGGCGCTCTGGATGGTCGTGACGATGATCTCCATTATTCCCGCGGCTCTTGCGATGGTGCTGTTCCCGGCGGTGCGAAGCGATCCGGAGCAGACCGGGCACCACATTCGGCTCTCGCTGGCGCTGTCAATGGTCATCTCGTTTTGCTGCGGCCTGTTCATCTTCTTCTCGTCACAGCAGATCCTCGGCATCTTCAATCCGGCTTACCCCGACATCGCCGGCCTGGACTTGCGGCATTTGGGTTTCGGCCTGATCGGCCTGTCGTTCAAGATGCACGCCGGCACGCTCGCACGACTGACGGACACGATGGCACGCGCGTCGAAATGGTTCGCGTTGAGCGGGCTGTTGGAAATCGGGTGCGCCATCGCGGGCGCGAAACTCGGGGGCTTGCACGGGCTCGTGATTGGCTGGACGGCCGCGGTCAGCATGGCGGGCGCCATGCTGATGCTCAAGGGCGTGGCGGTGGCCAGGACCAAACTATCAGGGGAGACAGTCGGCACGGCTTTGCCCGAGACGCTCTAGCATCAGGGAGGATTTGTGGCGCAAGATTACCGACCGCAACTTGATGGGCTTCGCGCAATCGCGATCGGGCTCGTCGGCATCGAGCATTACGGTGGCCCCTTCGTGCGCGATCACTTTCCGATCGGCGCGGGTGCCCTCGGCGTTCACCTCTTCTTCG
>JAQGKN010000540.1 GCA_028290085.1 Hyphomicrobiales bacterium | reverse complement strand
TTGCGCCGGTGTTTACGCCCATGCTCGCGAGGTATTTCTTCACGTTGCGCGCGGCCTGACGGATGCGCTGTTCGTTTTCGACGATGGCGAGACGCACGAAATCGTCGCCATGCTCGCCAAAGCCGATGCCCGGCGCCACGGCCACATCGGCCTTCTCGATCAGGAGCTTCGAGAATTCGAGACTGCCGAGATGGCGGAATTTTTCCGGCACCGGGACCCACGCGAACATGGTCGCCTGGGGTGATGGGATATCCCAGCCCGCTGCGGCAAAACTTTCCACAAGCACATCGCGGCGGCGCTTGTAGATGGCGCGCATCTCGCGGATGCAATCTTCAGGTCCGTTCAGTGCGGCAGCAGCCGCGACCTGGATCGGCGTATAGGCGCCATAATCCAGATAGGACTTCACGCGCGCCAGAGCCGCCAGCAAACGCTCGTTGCCGACAGCAAAGCCGATGCGCCACCCGGCCATGGAGAAGGTCTTCGACATCGAGGTGAACTCGACGGCCACATCGTTGGCGCCCGGCACCTGCAGGATGGACGGCGGCGGGTTCTCGTCGAAATAGACTTCGGCATAGGCGAGATCGGACAGCACGAAGATCTCGTGCTTCTTCGCGAAGTCGACGAGATCCCTGTAGAAATCGAGTGAGGCCACCTGCGCTGTCGGGTTCGACGGATAGCAGCACACGACCGCGATAGGCTTGGGAATCGAATGCTGGATCGCGCGTTCCAGCGCGACGAAGAACTCCGGCGTCGGCTCGGCTGGGACGGAGCGCACGACGCCGCCTGCCATCAGGAAACCGAAGGCGTGGATCGGATAGGACGGATTGGGCACGATCACCACGTCGCCAGGCGCCGTGATGGCCTGCGCCATATTGGCGAAGCCTTCCTTCGAGCCGAGTGTGACCACGACCTGCGTGTCGGGATTGAGCTTCACGCCGAAGCGGCGCTCGTAATAGTTGGCCTGCGCGCGGCGAAGCCCGGCAATGCCCTTGGAGGCCGAATAGCGGTCGGTGCGCGGCTTTCCGGCCGTCTCGACCAGCTTGTCTATGACATGCTTGGGAGCGGGCAGATCGGGATTGCCCATGCCGAGGTCAACGATATCGGCGCCGCCATTGCGTGCGGCGGCCTTGAGCCGGTTGACCTGCTCGAACACATACGGAGGCAGGCGCCGCACCCTGTGAAAATCCGACATCGAAGTCTTCCCTTTTCGAAGAATCGCCCGGCTTTAGCGTATCGCCGGGCCGGGGTCTATAATTCCCTCGCTGAATACACAGCCTGACCGGCTTCAGAGGCCAGCGGCGGGCATCTGCGGCGCGCCCGGCTTGACGGGGGCCGTCGCGGGATCGGGGCAGGTCAAAACGCAGCGCAAAGGCGCAGCCGCCTTTTTCGGTGGTTTGCCGCCATCGGCGGCGGAGCGCTCGGCACGCGGCGCACTGCGGCGACCGGCAATCCTGTCCTGGCGCGAGCGCAACCCGTCGAGTTCGGCTTCCTTGGCCCGGATTTCATCTGGCGTGAGCGGCTTGCCAGCCGGCATCGGGCGTGGAGCCCCCGTCGGAATGTAGTTCAGCGACGTCTCGGGCGGCCGTGTCCTGACAACGAAGTCGGGAGCTGGCGGAGGCACGGTGCGTAGCTTGAGCACGCGCGAGACACTACCGGGTTCATCGCTTTGCGCCTGCGCGCAGCCGCCGATCGCGATCATGGCGAAGGCCGCCAGGGCCCAGCGCGCTACGACGCGACGTGCTCGCGGTGTCCTAGTGATCTCACGCGGGAAGCCGCACATTGTCATCAGCCTGCCAGACTTATGTTGCATCGAATCGACCCGGTAACGGTCAAATCCCATCCACCCTTTTGATCATTGGTGCGCGGGATCAATAAAGACCTATTATGACCGAAGCGGGACCAGCGCCAGTGTTCATCTGTTGACGGTCTCGCGCAAGCTCGAACGATGTTCGAATATGCTGGGCTACGGGGAGCGGAACGAGGATGAATGCGATTCGGAAAGCGAAATCCGCTTCCAAACCCAAGGCAGCCGGCAAGCTGAAAAGCACCGGCCCAGCACCAAAACTACCCGCAACCATTCTTCCAGCCGCAGAATTGTCCGTTGTGAACGCCAAAGCGGGCACCTCGGTGAAAAAAAGCAGCGCGAAGACGGGAAGCAAGGCCAAGGTGAGCGCGAAGAAGGAATCTGCGCCTGCGGCGGCAGTGAAAGCCAAAGCCACAAAGCCGAGCGCATCCAAGGCAGCCCCTGCCCTCGTGCTTCAGGACATTGCGGCCCCGCAGCGCGCCCCGCGGAAGGCGCCGCCGAAAATCATCGTGCCACCGACCGCGACAGCCGTGCCCATTATCGAGGAGCTCGTGCCGGCGCCGTCCATCGCGCCGCCACAACTGAGCATCGCATCCCCCGACGCGCTCCCTCCGCGGGTTGTTGCCGCAAAAACTTCGGACCACGCGGAAACGCAGATCCCGGTGCCAAACTTCGAGGCCCTGTCACACAATATGGCGCGCCTCGTCGAGGAGGGTGGCAAGGCCTTCGCCGCATATCTCAAGCCTATCGAGGAGGGCCGCACAAATCCCGACCTCGCGGAACATGTCGAAGACGCCGTGAAGACGCTTGGCCATGTCGCCGAGCATTGGCTGTCCGATCCCGCCCGCACAATCGAAGCGCAGGCAAACCTCACCGGCAATATGCTGGAGCTCTGGAGCCGCACGTTGCGCAGGTTCTCGGGCGAAGAAGCCGAACCCATCCGCGCGCCCGATCCCGGCGACAAGCGTTTCGCGGACCCAGAATGGAGCCGCAATCCGATCTACGATTTCCTGCGTCAAGCCTATGCGATCACCACCGATTGGGCGAACGATCTCGTGACCCGCGCCGACACGGTGGATCAATTCACACGCGACAAAGCCGGTTTCTATCTGCGTCAGATCTCGGGCGCGGTGTCGCCATCGAATTTCATCGCGACCAATCCGGAATTGCTGCGCACGACGCTTGCGCAAAACGGCGAAAACCTTGTGCGCGGCATGCACATGTTCGCCGAGGACATCGAAGCGGGTCGCGGACAGCTCAAGATTCGCCAGAGCGACGCCTCGAAACTCGAACTCGGTCGCGACATGGCAGCGACACCGGGCAAGGTGATCTTTCGCAACGACCTGATGGAACTGCTCCAGTACGGCGCGACCACCGACACCGTCCTGCGCCGCCCCCTGTTGATCGTGCCGCCGTGGATCAACAAATTCTATGTGCTCGATCTCAACCCGGAAAAGAGCTTCATCCGCTGGTGCGTCTCGCAGGGCCTGACAATCTTCGTCATCTCCTGGGTCAATCCCGACGAGCGCCACGCCGACAAGTCCTTCGAAGCCTATATGCGCGAAGGCATCATGACGGCGCTGGACGTCGTGGAGAAAGTCACCGGAGAGCGCAAGGTCGCGAGCATCGGCTATTGCGTCGGCGGAACGCTGCTCGCAATCACGCTCGCCTATATGGCTGCCAAAGGCGACGACCGAATCGACAGCTGCACATTCCTCACGACACAGGTCGACTTCCGCGATTCCGGCGAGTTGAAGCTCTTCGTCGACAAGGTGCGCATCAAGGCCATCGAGGAGAAGATGGCGGAGACCGGCTATCTCGAAGGCTCGAAAATGGCCACAGCCTTCAACATGTTGCGGCCCAATGAGCTGATCTGGTCCTACGTCGTGAACAATTACCTCAAGGGCAAGGAGCCGATGCCCTTCGACCTGCTGACGTGGAATTCAGACTCCACGCGAATGCCCGCTGCCAATCACTCGTTTTATTTGCGTAATTGCTACCTCGAGAACAATCTCACGGCCGGGCGTATGGTGCTCGACGGTGTGAAGCTCGACCTTCATCAGGTGAAGACGCCGGTCTATCATCTGGCCACGCGCGAGGATCACATCGCCCCTGCCCGCTCCGTCTATACGGGTGCCGGGTTCTTTGGCGGCCCTGTGCGCTATGTGCTGGCCGGTTCGGGCCATATCGCGGGCGTCGTGAACCCGGCTTCCAAACCCAAATATCAATTCTGGTCCGGCCCCCCGGTCATCGGCACATTCGAGGAGTGGCTGATCGAGGCCACGGAAACACCGGGCTCCTGGTGGGGAGACTGGATCGGCTGGCTGACAGCGCAAGCGCCCGAGCGCGTGCCGGCCCGCGAACCGGGTGGCGGCAAGCTGACACCACTTTGCGATGCGCCGGGCGAATATGTGCGCGTGAAGTCCTGACCCCTGAACGAATTATCAGCGACACAAAAAAGGGGCTCACGACATGATCGTGAGCCCCTTTTTCGTAGCCCGAAAGGCGTCAGTATTTGGCGACG
>JAQGKN010000536.1 GCA_028290085.1 Hyphomicrobiales bacterium | reverse complement strand
GTAATTCGAGAAGAATTCCTTGATGTAATAGCCCTTGTAGCCAAGGCAGATCACAAAATCATTGATCCCATGGGACGAGTAGATCTTCATGATGTGCCAGAGGATCGGCCGACCGCCGATCTCGACCATGGGCTTGGGCCGCACGGACGTTTCTTCTGCGAGGCGCGTCCCGAGCCCCCCGGTGAGAATCACCGCCTTCATCCGAAGCCTCGTGCTGATGTCATCCTCCGCCAAATGGACCCACGCCCACCGACTCCGAACAGCGCCAGAGTTTCAGGTTTTGGTTAGCGATTCCTTAAAGCCACCGGCTGAAGGCTCTGGTCCCCGCCCTGAGCCAACACGGCGGACTCCAGGAACTCGACGCCGATCCAGTCCTCCTTGCGCCAGCAAACCCGCGCCTTGAAGCTGCGTCCTTTGCGCGGCACCTCGAGCATGAACGTGTCGGGCAACATCTGCACAGCAGTTGTGTGAAGCTCCGCGCCGGCATCGGAAAGGTTCAGCACGAGACATTCAAACGTCTGGAAGCCACGATCCACGACCACACGAGCGCCGAGGTAGGCGCGGCGTCGTGCGTCTTGGCGGCGTTCGGGCATGCTGGCTCTCTAATTCCAAGAATTTCGCGATTTAGAGAGTATTCTCAATCTATTAAGAGAACGTTAGGTCTGCTTGCCAGACGTTCGGAAAGCAACTGGGCGAAGCGAAGGCGTTGCACGGCGCCGGCCACATGAGGCTGGACCTAGGACCGGGGACACTTGCGCGCACAGACCGAAACGCATCGATCGTGTCGAACCCGGCAAGCCGTCAGGCCGACCGCCACGTTGCAGCCCCGCTGGGCATCCTCGCCCGTACAGACCTCCTCGCACTTCGTCTTGCAAACGGGGCCAGACACCGCGCCGCTTTGCGCGAAAACGGCTGTCGGCAGAAAAACCAGCAAACAGGCCAGAGCCAAGGATCGCGTCATCAGAAGAACTCCACGGAGAGCACCGCTCTAGCGCTTAAGCTCTACCTAAGCCCCTAACTTATCGATTAAATGCTTGTCGAAAATGAGAAATACTGGAGCGGTCAACGTTTAGCCGAAACTCTTGAGCTTCACCATGGATCGGCGCACCATCCACACCCAGGCAAGACCTGCCAAGAGCAAAACCGCGCCCATGCGGAGTTCGATACGTCCGACGGCGGGTGCCTGTATAAAAAAGCTCGCGCCGATGAGCATCAGGCCGAGCAAGACGCAAACTCGAGCATAGAAGCGTCTGATCTTCAATGCGGCGGACCGGTCACGGACATAGGCCCCCACGTCGAGGTCTTCGACGAGGCCGGGAAGGTCGCGCTCCAGATGGAGGCCACCCAGTAGCGCCTTTTTGTCCCTGTCGGACAATTCGGCCATCCGCCACGAACCTCCCTCCACCGTCTTGTTTGGAACGAAGCATCCAAAGATGCCGTAAGGCAGCCAGTCGTGTCGTGGTTAAAGCGGCACAATTGACAACCGCGTGCCGCTCAGCAGGTTCCGCCCCCCGGCGCCCGGCCGCCCACAGCAGTGCCTCGGCTGCAAACCGAACTCTCCAACCAGCGGTCAGAGATCGCTACCGACACGCTAAGGCGCGATGCCCCCACGCTCCCGAACGCCCATCCTGACTAAAATAAATGATGAATAGAAGCAGTGCGCGCCCTCTCGTAACAGCACACTTGACACGCCGGAACGTTCATTTACTTTCTAGAAAGTATTTTTTTGATTTTTTTGTGAGAATTGCTTTGAAAAATTCGTGCGTAACGCAACTTCAAGCCTCGCTCGACGCCCAGTCGAGAGACAGCTTCAAACTGCTCCTTCTCCAGAAGAAGATTGCCGACGACGTTGCAAAGGGCGATGGAAAAGCACTCGAAAAAGACATCGCCGATCTCTCTGCGACTTACAAGGATGCTGTGAGTCAGGACGCGACGCTGCGGAACTCCAACCTGGATGGCAAGCTGGTCGATCAGATCGAAAAGGATCAGTACGCGCTCGGGCAGGACTACAAGAGCCTCGAACAAGAGGCACGACAGGCCATCAAGAACAAGATTACAACCCTCAAGCCTGCAAATTCCGCAAAACTGGCCGACGATTTGACGAAGATGAACGCGGACGTCAGCAAATTGGCGAACGGTTCCGCTGGCGGCAATGCAGCTTTTGCGGCCGCGACGAAGCTCCAGGACGATCTGCAGAGAATTCAGGACGTCCAGGTCCAGCTCATGAACGAGAAAGTCCCTTCTAAGCTCCCGCAGGAGCGTAGCGTACTGAGGGCACTGTTTGACGACTTGACCAAGCAAGCCGCATCTGTTGCGGGCCTGGGCTATGACGCGACTGCGATAAACGACAACATCAAGGTGATGAAGCCCTCCATCGACAAGCTGGTGTCCGGGGCACAGAATGCCCTGGGCTATGAGGACGCCAAGCAAATAACCGAAGGCACCCAGGGCATATTGGATGTTACAAGCGGCATGCTCACCAACATTGCCGGCAGAAAATCGGCGCTGACGGCACAATCAGCCGACCTCGCCAGAGTCGCCTCGCTGCTCAAGACGATTTCTGAGGACCTCAAAAGCGGCAACTCGCAAAAGGTTGCAACTGACAAATTGGCAATCGGCATCGCTTGTGGCGATCTCCAGATTCAGAACAGCCAGTTGACGGCATTTGGTGCGGATCCAGCGCTCGTCGCATATATGGACGGCGAGATTGTTAAGATCCGGCAGGGCCTCAAGGCGATCAACAGCGCCGCT
>JAQGKN010000535.1 GCA_028290085.1 Hyphomicrobiales bacterium | reverse complement strand
GAGCTTGAAGCCGGCGACCTCCTGCTCCTCGATTGCGAGGATCTGGCCGACACCGTGAGCGGGATAGACGATGAATTCGTTTGCCTTGAACCCGGTCCGGTGCGTTCCGGGCTTGGGCGCGGCCTTCTCGACCGGTTTGGCAGGCGCAACAGCAGCCTGAGCGGGCGCCGTGGCCATGGCACCCTGTTCCGTTTTGACAGGCTCTTTCGTCGTCGTGGAAGACTTCACCGCATCGTCCTTCGCTAAAGCATCATGGGAAGCCGCCGGAGCGGCAACAGCGCCAGCCGTGTCGCGAGCAGGAGCTTGCTGACGGATGGGCTGGGATGGCGCAGCGGGATTCGCCGCGCCGGTCGAAATCTTGGGGGTCACCTTGGATTGGTCATTCAAAAGATCTGTGGCCTCGACACTTTTCAACGCGGCAGGCGCCGCCGAAGGGATAGGAGCGGAAGCGACTTTCGAAGCCTCGACCTTGTGAGAAACGCGGGCAGCCTCGGGACGCGTGGCCGCGACGATTTTTGCGCTCGCCGGCTTTGTTGGCGAAACCGCCTTGGCGGTGGGCTCGGTATGCTTGGGCGAACGGACTGTAGATCCGCGCGGCGCCGTAGCTGCTTTGGCAGCGGCACGCTCCGGGCGTGTGGTCTTCGCGGCTGACGCTTTGGAAGCGACCGCAGTCCGGGCTGCGGTCTTGCTCGCGCCGCGAACCTTGTGGGCCGCACTTGCGGGTTGTGCCACGCGCGCCGAAGTCCGGCCGGTAGCGGCAGCCTTGGTGGTGGCAACCGTCATTCTGGAGCGCTTTGCAGCGGTAGAGGCAACAGACTTTGCGGGTGCCTTGGCAGCCCTGGAGGATGCCGCAGAACTTGTCTTGCCAGCCGTTTTAGCCGGAGCCTTTGCAGATGTGCGAGCCGCAGATCTGGCGCTTTCCTTGGCTGCGGATTTGGTCGCAGCAACCCTGGCAAGCTTGGCCTTGCCGGCCGCCGACGCGGCAGTGGCTTTACCGGCGGCAGCAGATCTCGTTTTGCCAGCTACTGACGACGTCGCATGGGTCCGCGCGGTTCCCGCGCGGCTCGGGGCCGTTTTGGCTGCGCTGCCACGGGCCGACTGCGCCTTGGACGCAGCGGCCTTGGAGGCAGCGGCTTTCGCTGAGGGACTGACCGGCTTTTTCGACGACGCCATACTGTGGCACTCCTCTCTAGTCCCGGGTTGAAGCCGGAACGGGGGGCCGGAGGGAAGATACGCACCCCCCGTTCGAAGTCAGCTGACGCAACATCCGGGATCATGAAGCCCGAAAGACGCGCCCAACTCCTCAGTCGAATTCAAAACCTGTCCGAACACATGAAACCACGTCGCGCAGCCAATATTTGCGCAACGGACATCAGACGATATTTCGCGGCTTGAGCCAAAGCTCGACCGGATCAGACTCGATCAGAGTTTTCCGACTGTTAAAAAAGTGTATATCACGAAATTGGGCTCGAATCAAAGCATTCCGAGCCCCGGCGGCGAACGCCGGGGGCTCTGGTTAACTGCTTGATGTCACAATCCGCGCGATTTGCGGAGTCGATATCGAATCGCTCAATCGCCCTCGCCGGGCTTGTTAGAAAAATAAGCCTCGAGCTTACCGGGCTTGCCGTCGAACTCCTTGGCATCAGCCGGGGGCTCGCGCTTGATCGTGATATTGGGCCAGACCCGTGCGAGGTCGGCATTGAGCGTCAGCCATTTGTCGAGACCCGGCTCGGTGTCGGGCTTGATCGCCTCGGCTGGGCATTCGGGTTCGCACACGCCGCAGTCGATACATTCATCGGGATGGATGACGAGCATGTTCTCGCCCTCGTAGAAGCAGTCCACCGGGCAGACTTCCACGCAATCCATATACTTGCACTTGATGCAATTTTCACCGACGACGTAGGTCATGCTTATCTCCTGGGGGCGCCCGGCCAAAGCACGGACCGCCAGCTTTATCTCAAGAGGTTGCTAGCGCCTTCGGGGCGCCTCCGCAAGACGTCGCTGCATCGCACCCGGACCTAATCGCCACCAAACCAGCGCGCAACACTTCGGCGATCGCGCTTGGTCGGGCGTCCCGCGCCCCTGTCGCGCGCAGGCTGCGCACCCGCCACAGGTTCATCGCGAGGCGGAGCGGGAGGCGTCAGATCCTCGTAGAGAAGCCGAGCTTCCTCAAATGGCCCTCGACGCGTTCCGGGCGCAAGCACCTTGAGTACGCGCACATCACGCTCGAGCGCGATGGTCAGCACATCCCCGCCCCCGATCGCCTTGGCGGCATTTTCGATGCGAGTGCCGTTGATCCGCACATGGCCGTCCGTCACGAGGCGGGCGGCCGTGGTGCGGGTTTTCACCACACGCGCGAACCAGAGCCATTTGTCCAGGCGCAGCCGCACCACCGGGGCATCGGATGCCCCGCCCGGTGCGGGTTTCTCGCGACTCGGACGGCTCAAGGCGCGGACCTCAGTCCTTCTTGCCCTTGTTTTCGAGTTCGGCCTTCAAAGCGAGCAGCTTGGCGAAGGGCGAATTCGGATCGGGCTGGCGCTCGCGCGGAGCCGGCTTTTCGGTCGATGCAAAGGTGCGATCACCACGGCGCGCATCGCGATCGTTGTCGCGGCCCTTGCCGGCGCCCTGCGGACGCGGGCGACTTTCCGGACGTCCACCGCCAACAGGCGGACGGCTTTCAGCGCGGAAATTGGCGAACTTGCTAGGACGACGCTCGTCACGACGCGGCGGACGCCCAGTTTCCGTTGCGACCTCCCCAGCAGGGGCAGGCGAGGCAGCAGCAGCCGGAGCAGCTGCCTGATCTCGGCGGGCCGGCCGATTGTCACGGCGGGGCGCACCGCGCTCGGGACGGCGACCATGCTGATGCTGGCGATGCGGACGCCAGACCTCGATCAAATCGGGCTCGGCAACAACAGCCTCCGGAGCAGCGGCCTCGCCTTCGACAGCAAGCGCGGTGTCTGCTTCGGCCACAGGCGCCGCTTCGGCTTCAACGCTGGCAGTCTCAACCGGCGCTTCAGTGGCGGGTGCGGGTTCAAGAACTTCGACGGCAACTTCCGCCGCGGGCTCTGCGGCCGGAGCCAATTCTTCAGGCGGCGCAGCCGTCTCTTCGGTGGACTCGACGGCCGGAGCCGCTTCATCCGTTGCCGGAGCAGCCACGACCGGCCGCAAAGCTTCGCGAGGCGCAGCCGCGAGCAGCGGAACTGTGATCGCGGGTCCCGGACGCTTGTCGGACATATAACCCAGCGAACGCAGGATCGAGGCGAAGGCCTCTCCCGAGCAGCCCGCGAGCGACGTCATAGCGACCGTCACGACGAAGCCGTCACCATCGGCAGTCCCGGTGGGCGCCTCGCCGGGCGTTACGCCGGGCCGGTAAGCGATGGCGGGACGGATGAGATCAGCCAAGCGCTCCAGGATATCGACGCGCACGGCCCGCTCGCCGCAGACGCGGAAACCAGCGGCGCGGTAATAGCCCTTGGGCACCAGCTTATCGGCTGCACACGCCGTGCGACCCGACGAGGCGAGGTGCGGCACTTCGTCCGCCCCGGCCACACCTTCGACGCCGCCGTGCTTGAGCGCCCACAACTGGGCGGCCAGCGCGCGGGGCGCCGGCTTCAGCAGTTGCGGCAGATATATGTGATAGGCGCCAAATCGCACGCCGAGCTTGCGAAGAGCCGCCCGGCCCTCCTGATCGAGCGTCTTCATCTCGTCGGCAACACGCGAACGCTCCAGCACGCCGAGAGATTCGCCGATCTGGAAAGCGATGCCACGACCGATGCCCTGCAACGCCTCGCCCGTTTCAAGCTCGGTCAGGCTCCCGAGCAGCTTCTTCACATGGCCCGCGAGCCAGAGATCGAGCCGGTTCTGGACCATCTCCAGGGTCGGACCCGTGAGCTGCTCGTCGGCGAGCACCCGCACGCGCGGCGTCAACAAGTGATCGCCTGCGGCTATTCGGCCGACGGCCTCACCCAGCCAGCGGATCACTCCGTCATTGGCCAGGACATAGGCTTCGTCGACCGCCTCGTGGATCCGCGTCGCGCGCCCTTCGATCTCACTGGCCAGCGCCTTTTGCGCGGCGGCATTGAGAGTTCGGGCGGCCTCGCCGGCCGCCTGCGGGTCCGCCGTAAAGCGGAATCCGTGAAGTTGTCCAATATGCTGACCTTCGACCAGCACATCCCCGGTCGCGGTGATTTCCGCTTCAAGCATCGTGTTCTCTCTCAAGCGGCGCATCAGAACGCTCGTTCTCCGGTCAATGAACCGGAGCGCGAGGCGCTCATGCAAAGCGTCCGATAGATTGTCCTCTACCTGACGCGTGACGCCCTGCCAATGCTCCGGATCATGTAACCAGTCAGGGCGGTTGGAGATATAGTTGAATGTTCGGACCTGCGCGATACGCGCGGAGAG
>JAQGKN010000521.1 GCA_028290085.1 Hyphomicrobiales bacterium | reverse complement strand
GCTCTACCAGCTGAGCTAAAGCGGCTGACCGTCCCGGCGAAGATTGCGCCGGGTGTGCCCTTCGTAAGGCTTTGTTATCATAGCGATTGCGCGGTGGCTTGGCAAGCCGGGTCGCGTGTCCTTCGTGCCTGTTCAGGGAAAAAATCGGCGGGGTGTGCCTGTCTCCTCGAGGGGCTCGGGGCCGGGGTCGTCGGGGAGGGCCGGCATCGGGTAGAGGGCCGAGCCTGTCGGGCGGCGGATGGCTGCGGGCTGGATGGCGCGCGGTTCCGTGGTCACGAGGGGCACTGGCTCTGGAAGGGGTGCGGGTTGCTCCACCACAGCGGGCGCGGATTCGGTGGTGACAGGCGCGGGGGCCGGTGGTTCGCTGAGGGCGGGCTCCGGGGCTGCCGTGGCGACGGGCTCGGGGATGGCGGGAGCGGGTTCGGGCGCAGGCTCCGCGGGCGGCAGGGCGACGGGTTTCGTCTCATGCTCCGGGTTTGCCAGGGGCTCCTGATGTGCGGGGGCGCTCAGGCGCTCGGTCGGGGCGAGCCATTGGAAGGCGTCGAGCTTGCCGGTCACGGGGGAGGCGGGCTCCCAGCGGTCGGAGAGCACGCCGTCAGCGATCCAGACGGGATCGCGCGGGGCGCGGGCGGCGCGGGCCAGCCATTCGCGGAGGCTGCCGGTGTCGGGGCCGTGTTCCGCCTCTTCCAGATCGGCCATGAGCAGGCAAGTGCGCAGGGTCGGTCGGGCGCTGGCGCCGCCTGAGAGGAGAGGTGCCAGCGTGCGGCGGGCGCGCTCGAAATCGCGTGCTTCCAGCGCGGCGCGGCCGAGCGTCAGCAGGCTTTCTGAATCGCCGGGCGCGATTCGCGCCAGCGTCTGTGCGCGCTCGAGCCGGTCGCGCGCCGAATCACCGGGCCGCAGGTCGAGATAGGCGGCGGCGAGATCGGGGTGGCGGCATGCCCGCCAGCCGTTTTCCAGCACGCGGGCGGCCTTGCGCAGGTTGCCACGCCGAGCCAGCAGGCGCCCTGCAAGTTCCACGGCGGGCACGAGATCGGGCGCGAGTTTTGACGCTTCGCGTGCGCGGCGCAGCGCGTCGTCGCTGTCGCGCTCGGCGTTTTGACGCGCGCTGGCGGTCAGCAGGACAGCGCGCTGGCGGTCGGCGGTCGCCTTGTCGGTGCCCTTGTGGGTGCGGTTGCTCTCGACGACGTCGAGCGCACGCGGCCAGTCGGCGCGGCTCACGTGATAATCGAGCAGCGCGTCTCCCGCCCAGCCGAGGGGGGCGATGCGATGCGCCTGCGCGGCGTAGAGATGGGCGGCTTCCTCATCGCCACGGCGGCGCGACTCGGCATAGAGGCCGCGCAGGCCCAGAAGGCGCGTTTCGGGCCGCTCGACCATGCGGGCGAAGGTCTTTTCCGTGAGGTGCCGGTCGCCCGTCAATTGCGCGGTCTGGGCGCGCAGCAGCAGAATCATCGGCTCTTCGCCGAGCAGCTTTTCGGCTTCCCGGGTGGCGCGGGCGGCATAGCGCGTGTCACCTGCTGCTGCCGCGATCATGCCGCGGGTCAGGGCGTTATGGCCCTTGTTGCGGCGGCGCGCGCGGGTGGTGAGCGCCACCAGCGAGGGGATGCGCAGCACGAAGCGGAGAAAGCTCCAGAGCACCACGAAGGCCAGCGCCACGGCGGCGACGGCGGCGAGGCCGACGAGCACCGAGGTCTCGATCCGGTAGCCCTGCCAGGTGAGGACGATCTCGCCGGGGCGGTCGGCAAGCCAGGAGAAGCCGAGGGCAATGGCAACGAGGAGCGCCAGAAAGACGATGAGGCGGATCATGCTGGACCTTATTTCGTGCGACCGAGGCGCTCGATCGCCTGGTCGATGATCTGACGCACGGATGTGTCGGCTTGAGCGCGGAGGCGGGCGCGGTCGGCCCAATCGCGCGAGGGTCCCTTGGCATCGCCGGGCAGGCGATCCCACAGCGCGAGCGCGCCGGCAATGTCGCCGCGTCGCAATGTGGGCTCAATGCGGCTGATGAGGGCTGCGGTGTCCTCGCCCGAGGTCTCGCCGACGGGGCGCACGCGCACCAGCGTGGTGGCGCTGCGGGCGAGACGGTCGAGGAAATCGGCGGATGGGTCTTTATGCTCCGCCTTCAAAGTCGCGGCCGCGAGCGGTTCGAAACTGTCGGCGAGCGCATTGCCTGTCGGGGCGCCCTTGAGCGCCATGGCCTTGAGCGCGCCGAGCTGGCTCGCGTCGACATTCAGCTTTTCGAGTGCAGCGACCTCCATGGGGAAGGGGACGCCGCGATCGAGTTTCTGCCGCAGGCTTTCGGCGACGACAGCCGCCGCCGCTGCATCGCCGGGCGGCGTCTCGACGACAGTCGGCGCCTGCGTCGCGCGGACCTCGGTCTTCGGGGCGGTGAGCGCGCTCCGCAGGGGCGTCAACTCAGTTTCGATGCGGCTCACCCGGCGTTCCAGCGGGGCGGGATCGAAGGTCGGAACGGGGCGCGTCTCGAGTGCCTGGATGCGCCGGTCGAGTGGGCTGAGATCGACGCGCGGTGCGGGCGACGCGGCCGGGGCCAGCCCGGCGTTCTGCTGGAGCGCGCGCGATGCGTCGGCCCGCGCGCCGTCCACCTTGGTCTCGACGGCGCCGATGCGGGCTGCGAGCGGGCCGAGGTCGGGCATCAGCGCGGTGGGCTTCGCCTCGACAGCCCCGAGACGGCCTTCAATCTTGTCGAGCCGTTGGCCGAGCGCGGCGACAACCTCGGGAGTCACGCCGCCGCGTTCCGCGGTCCAGGCGATGTAGAGGCTCGTGCCGGCCAGCAGCAGGGCTGCCAAGGCCGCCAGCGTCGGCAACATGGCGCGCCGCTCGGGCGCCGGCGCGTCGGTCGACGCGACATGGGGTGCCTCGGGGAGAGCCTCGGGCGCAACAGCTTCGGCAGCGGGCTCTTCAACGACTGCGTCCTGTGCCATCGTTTCCGCAGCCTGAGGCGCGTCGCTCGAGAGGGCTTCGGCCTCGGCGGCTGGCGGTTCGGTCGGGCTCACAGGCGTCTCGCGGCCCGCCGGGATCTCGTCCTCGTTGCGTATCACCTCGCCTTCGATGATGCCGGGGTCGCGTCGCCGGTCGCGGTTGGGCGTTGGACCGCGTTGGGTCCTGTCTGCACCGGATTTGCCCTTGTCCTGCGCCATGCCGCCCGCGCTCCCTTGCGTAATTGTCTGATCGCAGCAGGCACCGCCCACCGCTCATCCTGTATATGCGATCCCATACGGAGAGTGGACTCGCTCGACCCCCATATGGTTCCGTTTCAGTCGCGGCCGGCGACGGCTTCGGCGATGGCGATGGTGCGGCGGGCCATGACGGCATGCAGCCGCTCGACCATTTTGCCTTCCAGCGAAATCGCGCCCCGGCTGGCGTTTTCGGGCAGGTCGAAGGCGGCGAGAATGCGCCGCGCCCATTCGACCTCGGCGTCAGGCGGCGCGAAGATCTCGTTGGCGATGGCGATCTGGTTGGGGTGGATGAGGGTTTTTCCGTCCATGCCGAGGTCTCGCCCCTGCGCGCATTCGCTCTGCAGTCCCTCGGGGTCGGCGAGTTCGTTGTAGACGCCGTCGAGGATATCGAGGCCGTGGGCCCGCGCGGCGAGCACGCAGGTCGAGAGCCAGGACAGCATGGGGCCGCGCCCCGGTACCATGCGGGCGCGGGTTTCCTTGGCGATGTCGTTGGTACCCATGATGAGCACGTCGAGGCGGGCGGCGGGGTCGGCGGCGGTGCGGGCGATGGAATCTGCATTGAGGATCGCGAGCGGCGTCTCCATCATGGCCCAGATGCGTGTGCGCTCGGGCGCGCCAGCCTCCACCAGCGCGCGCGCGGCCATGGTGATGTCGCCGGGCGTGGATACCTTGGGCAGCAGGATCGCGTCCGGACCTGCGGCTGCCGCTGCCGCCAGATCCTCGCGGCCCCAGTCCGTGTTCAGGGCATTGATCCGCACGACAACCTCGCGCGGGCCAAAGCCCCCGGCACGGACGGCGGCTGCCACCTGCTCTCGGGCGCTGCCCTTTTGGTCAGGCGCCACAGAATCCTCGAGATCCAGCATGATCGCGTCCGCGGGCAGGCTCCGTGCCTTTTCGATGGCGCGGGCGTTGGAACCCGGCATGTAGAGCGCGCTGCGGCGGGGACGGATCATGGTCGAGAACTCCGACGAGGTTTAAGCTGCGGCGCAGCATAGCCGCCCGCATGGGCATTTAGCCATGCATCATTGGTCAGGCGGCGCGCGGACGCCAGACCTCTCGACGCACGCATCTTCCGGCGTTAGGAGTTTGCCCGGATCGGGCGCCCATCGTCGTCAGCCGCGCCCGCGAGGAGGACAGCCTATGAGCGAAGCCGGACAAAGCGTGAGGGACTTCTTCCCCGCGCATCTGGTCGATGGCTACGAGGCATTCGTCACCGGCCGCTTCGGTGGCGAGCAGCAGCGATACCGTGAATTGGCGGAAGGCGGGCAGAGTCCGCGCGTCATGCTGATTGGCTGCTGCGACTCTCGCGTCGCGCCGGAAGCGATCTTCGATGCCGGTCCCGGCGAAATCTTCGTCGTGCGCAACGTCGCCAATCTGGTGCCACCCTACGCGCCGGACGGTCATTACCACGGCACATCGTCGGCGCTGGAATTCGGCGTCATGGCGCTGCGGGTCGAGCATATCGTGGTGATGGGGCATGCCCAATGCGGCGGTGTCAGCGCCTTCGCGCAGATGGAGACGGACCCGTCACATCCACCAGTGTCCCCGGGTGACTTCATCGGCCCCTGGATCAAGCTGATCGCACCCGCGGCTGCGCGGATCGGCAAGCCCGACCTCCCGGTGAGCGCTGAATATGTCGAGCGGCTGGCGCTTGAATCGATCAAGCAGAGCCTTGCCAACCTGCGCTCGTTCCCCTGCATCGGGGAACTCGAGCAGCGCGGCAAGGTGAAGCTGCATGGTGCTTATTTCGGTGTCATGGACGGGCGCCTGCTGGTGTACGACGCGGCCGGGGACAGGTTCGTGCGCGTCGCGGGTGATCTTCATGCGGCTGCCTTGCAGACGCCTCGCTTCTGATCAGGCGAGCGCGGCGTTGGGTTTGAGCGCCGCGTCGTAATCCGCGT
Source organism: Hyphomicrobiales bacterium (assembly GCA_028290085.1). Taxonomy (GTDB): domain Bacteria; phylum Pseudomonadota; class Alphaproteobacteria; order Rhizobiales; family Beijerinckiaceae; genus Terripilifer. Next base: position 4,553 of record JAQGKN010000521.1, on the reverse strand, counting down.
CCAATGCCGGGATGGCTTCGTCCGCCGTAACCTGAGTCGGGACGGTCTGGATCACAGCGCCCTTGACCGGATCGAAGGCACGGATGATTTCGGCGAGTTCGGGTTCGCGCACGGCCTCGGCTGCCTTGTCGACCGGAAACCAGCGGGTGATGCGCTGCTCGCGCTCGCGCCATCTTTTGCGCTGCCGATCGACGCGCATAGGAAAGACATCGACTCGGCACAAGATGGCCGCGCCGTTGGGCATGTTCTTCACGTAATGAAAAGAGCCGAGAACTTCCTTCTCGATCTTGCCGAGGAGGCCAGCCTCCTCAAGCGCTTCCTGCGCAGCTGCGGCGTGGGGCTTGCGGCCCTTCATCGGCCAGCCCTTGGGGATGATCCAGCGCTTGGTGTCACGGGACGAGACGAGCAGAACTTCCGGGTGCGGCAGGGCGCGAAAGGGCAAGGCTGCGTATTGCACCCGTGGTTCGCTCGCTTTCGTCGGCCTGACGCCCTTGTCCTTCATTGCCATCCAATGCGATGTGCTCGAAACCTTTTGCCACGAGGGCGAGGAGTTCCGGCTCCTGACGTCCGCGGCGCGGGCGAATCAAGCACACATCGTACAACGATTTGAAATTTGCATAGTTGCAGGTGCAGTTCTAGATGTTTCGAACCGCACCCTCAAGTGGACGTGCGGTTTACTTCATGAATACGTAGACATCAACCTGCAAGGACGTGTCGTCGGCAGTCTTGGGCTCGGTCAGATATTCCTCGATGAAGGTCGGCTTGGCCTCAATTCCTTTTTCATCGAGATAGGCGGTGATCGCCTCATATGTGGAATCGATGTCGTCGTAGGCGCTGCGGTGTTCGAATTTCATGGCTTTGCCGGCCGGCGTGTCACCGAGCTTCGCCGTGCCTGCCAGAGACAACCCTGCGGCGGGTGCGCCGGTCAACGGGATCATCGCCTGAAACTTGAAGCCGTCGTCGTCGGTGTCGGTGAAGACCGCGATGGGCTTGCCGCCCGGCTGCAACCCGGCCTTTCCCATCGACGTGCGAATATCGGCGAAGGCTGCCATGATCTTGGCGAAGCCCTCATCCCATTGGGCGCTGCCGCTGATGATCAATGCGGGGCGCGCGGCAAGGTCGGTCTGCTGGGCCGTCGAAGCATCGCCCGTCGAGCGGCCGAGGTCCGGTGCCGGTATCACCTGCGGCTCGGCTGCTGCTCCGGGAACAGCCGGGGCGGGCGCCGCCGGGGCAGGTGCGGACGGGCCCGTGGAGCCCGCGGCGCCGGAGCCCGGCGTCGTCTGCGCAAGTGCGGGCATACCGCAGGTTACGATCGCGATCAGGGCTGTTGTGCGGGCCAACCGGGCAAATGCGGAATCTCTCATCAGGGCAGGCTCCGGAAGGTGGCGTCCCGATCTCTCACGGGACAGTCGGTATGGCTGGCATATGAGATGACTCGCGCCCCAATGCCAAGGCGAGAAAGCGGGCGCGTCCGCTTGTCTCATGCAACACGCTGCCCGCCGCGTGGTTCAAATTTCGTCTCTCTCTGGCGATCATGTGCGTTTGCGCCTATAAGCCCGGCCACTGGTCTCGCAGAGGTGCCCCATGAGCGCGCTGGCTGGCCGGCCCTTCTTCAGGATGAATGGGCTCGGCAATGAAATCGTCGTCCTCGACCTGCGGGGCACCGACATCGTCGTCAGCCCCGCCGAGGCGCGCGCCATCGCGCGGGCCGACAGGCTCGCCTACGACCAGCTCATGGTGTTGCACGACGCCAGAAGCCCCGGCACCGAAGCCTATGTCCGCATCTACAACAATGATGGCAGCGAGAGCGGAGCCTGCGGAAATGGCACGCGCTGCGTCGCCTGGGTGATCATGCGGAACGACGCGCGCAAGCGGATTTTCGTCGAGACCGTGCGCGGCCTCCTCGAATGCCGCCGCGAGGGCGATCTCGACTTTACCGTCGATATGGGTGAACCGCTGCTGGCGTGGAACGAAATTCCGCTGCGCGAGACTGTCGACGACACGCGGGCCATCGCGTTGCAGATCGTAGAGGCGCCGCTGCTGCGCAACCCTTCCGTCGTGAACATGGGCAATCCGCACGCGATCTTCTGGGTCGAGGATGTCGAGGCACACGAGCTCGCCCGCGTCGGCCGCTTGTTCGAGCATCATCCGACCTTCCCGGAACGCGCCAACATCTCGCTCGCTCATGTGGTATCGCGCGATCACGTTATTCTGAAGGTCTGGGAACGGGGTGTGGGCCTGACGCGGGCCTGCGGCTCGGCTGCTTGCGCGTCGGTCGTGGCGGCTGCGCGGTTGGATATGACGGATCGCAAGGCGCGAGTCACGCTGCCGGGCGGCGATCTCTCCATCGACTGGCGCGTCAGCGACGATCATGTGCTGATGACCGGCCCGGTCGAACTCGAATTCGAGGCGACCTTCGACGCTGCGATTTTCGCGGACGCTCAGGTGTGAACGCCGGGGACGACATGCCGCCAGCGGTAGAGGTCGTCACATTCGGCTGCCGCCTGAACGCTGTGGAGTCGGAGGCCATGCGGCGTGCGGCGGAAGCTGCCGGGCAGACCAACACCATCGTCTTCAACACATGCGCCGTGACGCAGGAAGCCGTGCGCCAGGCGCGACAGGCGATCCGCCGGGCAGCACGCGCGCGGCCCGATGCGACGATCATCGTCACCGGCTGCGCCGCGCAGACGGAAACGCAATCCTTCGCCTCCATGCCCGAAGTCGCCATGGTGATGGGCAACAGCGACAAGGCGCGGCCCTCCGCCTGGCTCGATCTGGCGCGTGACGGCACTGCGCGCGTCAACGACCTCTTCGCTTTGCCGGAAACCGCGCATCATTTCGTCGCCGGTTCTGTCGATGCCTTGCAAGGGCATACCCGCGCCTTCGTGGAGGTTCAGAATGGCTGCGACCACCGCTGCACGTTCTGCATCATTCCTTTCGGACGCGGCCCCTCGCGCTCGGCGCCAGCGGGCGATGTGGTCGCGCAGATCCGGCGGCTGTGCGCCAACGGATACCGCGAGGCGGTGCTGACTGGCGTCGACATCACCTCATGGGGCCATGACCTGCCGGGCAAGCCGGGGTTCGGCTGGCTGGTGAAGCAGATTCTGAAAGGCGTGCCGGAGCTGGAACGGCTGCGCGTGTCCTCCATTGATTGCATCGAGGCGGATGCGGATCTGTTCGAGGTCTTGGCCAGCCAGCCGCGTTTCATGCCGCATCTGCATCTGTCGTTGCAGGCGGGCGACGATCTCATTCTCAAACGCATGAAGCGACGGCATTCACGCGACGAGGCGATTGCGTTTTGTGCGCAGGCGCGTGCGGCGCGGCCCGATCTCGTCTTCGGCGCCGATTTCATCGCCGGCTTTCCGACCGAGACGGAGGAGATGTTCCAGCGCACACTCGATCTGGTGGAAGAGTGTGGGCTGACGCATCTGCATGTGTTTCCATTCTCGCCGAGGCCCGGCACACCAGCGGCGCGGATGCCGCAGTTGGCGCATGACGTTGCGAAGGAGCGCGCCGCGCGGTTGCGTTCGCTGGGGCAGGTGCGTCTTGCCGCGCACCTTGCCGCGCAGGTCGGGCGCGAATTCAACGTACTCGCCGAACGAGGCGGATTGGCGCGGGCACCCGATTTCACGCCTGTGCGCGTGGAGGATCTTGCGCCCGGCGCGATTGCGCGCGTGCTGGTGTTGTCGGCTGATGCGAAGACTTGCTTTGGCACTGTGGTGCAGGAAGATCAACGCTTGCTCGAAATCAACGCCGCCCCGCTTCTCCCGGTGGGAGAAGCTGTCTGCGGAGCAGACTGAAGAGGGGTTACGTTCCTTGTTGCTAAAGGCGGAAACCCCTCATCTGGCCGTTTCACGGCCATCTTCTCCCTCTGGGAGAAGGGCCGCCGCGCCTGTTTGATCACGGGCGGCTTCTTCCATCCAGCCGCAGGCTGCCAGCCGCTCTTTCATGTGTTCAGGCACTGGCGCGGTGACTTCGATGGGCGGCTTGTTGTTCGACATCGGGATCTTCACGGCGCGCGCATGCAGATGCAGCGGCGGACCGCCGTCGCGCGGGCCTGAACTGCCGTAGATGGGATCGCCGAGGATGGGCCAGCCAAGCGCTGCGGAATGAACACGCAATTGGTGGGTGCGTCCCGTCAACGGCTGGAATTCCATCCAGGCGAGGCGGAAGCCGTCAACCAAAGTGCGGCCGAGCACGCGGTAGAGCGTGGTCGAGGGGAGCCCGTCGGGATCGACCTTCATCCACCAGCCGCGCGTCGTGTCGAGCTTGCCGAGCGGCAGGTCGATGGTGCCGGACTCGTCTTCCGGGCCAGTCTCGACGATGGCCCAGTAGGTCTTGGAGATCTTGCCTTGCTTGAACAGGAGGCCCAGTTTTTCGAGCGCCTTCCGATGGCGCCCAAGCACGAGGCAGCCGGAGGTGTCCCGGTCGAGGCGATGGGCCAGCGACGGATTGCGCGGCAGACCGAATCTTAACGCGTCAAAATCGTCTTCGAAGCTCGGGCCGCCCTTGGGGCCCTTGTGAACGGCGATTCCGGCGGGTTTGTCCACGAC
>JAQGKN010000514.1 GCA_028290085.1 Hyphomicrobiales bacterium | reverse complement strand
GCGAAAGCGCGGGCAATGCGACGGCGCCATGCGGAGCCGATTGCGACTTCGCAAACGCAGGCGCCGTCATGTGCGTGGATCATCGTGGTCGATGATGTCGCGATCCCCAGATGTTTGGCGGGCAGCCCGTCGCGCCAGCGGAAGACGAGCACGTCGCCCGCCTCGAAAGCGAGTTCCTCGGCCAGCACGAACCAGCGAAGACCCGCATCGATCAGGCGCTCCTCACGCCCCGCCTCCGCCCAGTCCGGCGTATAGGCGCCAGCGCCTTCCGGCTCCGCCCCAACGACATCTCGCCAGACGCCGCGCACGAGGCCGAGGCAGTCACACCCCACTCCCAAGAGCGAGGCCTGGTGACGATAGGGCGTGCCAATCCACCGGCGCGCAGAAAGTACGATTGTGCCGCGCGTGAGCCCACTCATCGAAACAGGCTCCCGCCGTCCATCACGGGATCGCTCTGGCCGGGATAGCTCATCAGCACGTCATTGCCAGGGATGTGCGGAAAGCCCCGAAAATTAGCGATATTGGCGAACTTACCGCCGCATGTGGCGAAGCTCTTGTCGCACCCTGCCGTAAGCGTGAAGCGATCGCCCGAAGAAAACGGGCTGGCGAGTGGCGCCCAAAGCGACAGGGTGTGGTCGGCGCCCGACACGCGGTGCCCCTTGATGCTGACCAATGCACTGGCATTCGCGCCCGATGTGACTTGCAGCGTGCCGCCGGTGAACCATCCCTCGGCGTAGGCGCCGAGTTGAGCAACACACTCCGAAGGGCCGCCGGAACGGCTGACACTCGCGCTCACCTGAAAGACTGGAACCGCAAGCTGAACCGCGCAGCGCACGTCGCCGAGATCCGCGCAGCAAGCTTGCTGGAAACGGCGTCCGCGCTCCTGGTCGAGTGTGTGGGCAAGGCTCCTTAGCTCAGCGGTGAAAGCATATTCGGTGCGGCGCACTTCGCCGATTGTGGCCACGTCGAGCAGCATGCGCTGGGCGGGATCGCTCCAATCGACAAGCCATGTCTCGAGGTTGGCCGCGTCGAAGCGTCCCGCCGCGAGTTCGGCTTCGAGCAAGCTCTCTGTCGAGAGTGCACCCGACACTTCCGTGCCGCCGATGGCAAAGCCGAGCGAAGTCTCCGCGCTCGCGGCATCGAGGCCAGCGCGTGCGGTGAAGGTCGTCGCATCGAAGGCGAGATCGCGGTCGTGATCGGTGAAGCCGAGCTTCACGCCGTCACGGCTGATCACCTTCCAGCAATGGCAGAACATGGTCGCGTCCGCATCGAGGCGCGCCTGCATTTCCTGTGATGTAGTGCGCATGTAACCTCCGGTTCAGGGACGAATCTCGATCAATGGTATTTTGGGAATGTCGCCTGCGTCCAAAGCCGCGAGGTCGATTTCGAGATAATCCGTGTCGAATCGTACCGGCACATCGAACAGAAAACCCGCAGTGACGAGCCCGCCAGATGCTGGCACATGGCCGCTGCGGAATGTGACGGCGCCGCTCGTCTCATCGACGTCGAAATCGTGGCCTGCCAAAACCTCGCTGCCGTTGACCGCGACGCGCACGCTGCCGCCCACCGGCTTGACGATGTCGCGCGTATAGGGCGCGAATTGCGCGCCATAGGTCTTGCGCAAGGCAAAGCTCGTCGTCACGCCGTCGCCAGTGCCAAGTGCCTGGTCGTCGGGTGCTGGATTACGATCGGCTGCGCAGGATTTGTAATCCGCGCGATCACGCCAGCGAAAGCCATAGAGACGGCCGCGACGCTCCTCGAAAAACGCGACGACAGCCGCTATGGCCGAAAGAGATTTGACGCCGTAGCCCGCGTCGTAGCGGCAGCGGGAATCGGCCCAGCGCGCATTGCGCTGCTCGCGGCCGGAGCCTGTCACCACAACATCCGTGCGCCGTTCCGGTCCGCCGCGTCCATGCATGGAAATATCCAGAGGGAAGCGGACTTCGTGAAATGCAGCCATGCGCTCAGCTCCTCACAATCCGCGCTGGCCGCGTGCCACCGCACGCGCCAGGGCTCCAGAAATCTGCACTTGCGAATTGCGGAAGCTCTCTGCGTCGGGCGTGGTGATTTGAACGGTCACCTGCGCACTGCGGCCCTGCCCACCACCCGCCGCCAGACCGAGCCGGCCGTCGGGCCCGCGCGACAGCGGCACGATGGCCTCCGCCCCGCGCTCGCCCATCAGACCGAGACCGCCGCCAGATCCAAAAAATGTGGGACGCGAGACGATGCCGCCTTCCGCGAAAGGCTGAATGGACATGCCGCTCGAACCGCCACCGCCGATACTGCTGAAGGCAGAACTGATCGCCGAGGACAAACCTTGCGTCACTGGCTGCATGGCCGAGCTGACGATCATTTTGGACAGGCTGAGGCCGATGCCCTGCACCGTCTTTTCGAAAGATTTCCCGCTGAGGATGGCACTCGCGAAGGCGCCGGTCAGCGACTTCGCGACCTTATCGGCGGAGATGTTCAGTCCGTCGAGGGTCGTTCCCACCTGCGCCAGATCGGACGCGGCGAACGGCGATGCGAAGGGATCGGATGACGTCATGTCAAAACCTCGTCGGGAAAAGCTTTCATCAATTGCGTGAGGTCCGCGCGCGCGAAATCATGCGGCGCATCCTCGCGAAAGGCTGCAATGGCGCGGTGCAATTCACGCGGCGTCATGGCCCAGAAGTCGTGCGGGGCATGCCGCAGAATGCCGAGGCCGAAGCTCATCGCCTCATCCCAAGGAAAGGGCGCTTGTGCGCTTTCCATGTGAGAGATGTCTCCGGGGCTCAAGCCTTCTGCGGCTGCGGAGGGAAAGCAGCGCCCTCTTGCGTCACTGGGCCAAAGGTCGCAGCGAGAAGTTCGGCGACGATGCGGACGTATCCAGGCAAGCCCTCGGGCGTCGACAGCAACGCCACCTCGGCATCGCTGATCGCATGGCCCGCGCCGCGCAATCCGCAGCCGATGATGGCGAGCAGATCCTGCGCGCGTATGCGCCCGCTTTCAAAACGTCGCGCCAGATCGGGCAGACCGTCGCTGCCGAAGGCGGATTCGAGTTCGGCCAGAGCACCGAGCGTCAGGCAAAGCGTCCAGCGCCGCCCGCCGAGTTCGGCATCGATTTCACCGCGTCTGAGATTAGCCATCTGCGTCTCCTAGAGAGCGGTGAAGGTGAGCGCACCGGCGGATTCCAGTGCTATCTCGAAGGTCACTTCCGCCGCGTGATCGCCGCGCCAGTCGAGGCTCGAAATCTGGAAGGCGCCCTGGATGATGCCGAAGGCCGGCACGAGGATCTGCCAGTTGCGGATGAGCCCATCGAAGAAGACCTGCCGCATCAGCAGATCGGATGCGGAATCCTTGAACACGCCCCTGCCTGCGAGGCTCGCGCGGCGCGGCCCCGCGCCTGCAAGCAGTTCACGCCAGCGCCCGATGCTTTCGGCATGCGTGACATCGACAGCGTCGGCGTTGAGTGCGAGGCGTTGCGTGCGCAGGCCCGCGATGGTGACGAAGGCACCCGTGCCGTCGTCGATCTTGAGAAGAAGGTCTTTGCCCTTTTGCGCGGCCATTCGTTGCACTCCGTCAGATGGTTTCGGTGAGCGCGCGAAAGCGCAGGCTCGCTTTTGCAAGGCGTCCATTGGCGTCCCGGCGCGTGTCGAGCGCGTTCAGGCGCAGGTCGATGAGGCGATGGCCTTCGATCGTAAGCGCTGCGCCATCGAGCACGGCGGCAACGCGTTCGGCGAGCTCGAGCGCTTGCCGCACGCCGCGATATTCAGTCCAGACATCGACGATGAAGACCTGATCGGCACCGCGATCCGTTGACGTGGACCAGTCGCGCCATTGCGTGTCGCCGAAGGTGATGAAGGGCGCTTGCATGCCGCGCGGCACGTCGTCGAAAATCTTGGCGCCGCCGAGCATGCCGAAAATGCCTGCGTCGTTGACCAGCGCTTTGTGCACAGCTTTGCGAAGCGCGAAACTCGCGATAGCTCCCATCACACGACCTCCCGGCAATGGCAGGTGGAAAATCCGCGCGCCGTGTCGTCTGGCGGACATGTAAGAACATCGAAGACACGCGTCCCCTGTCGCAGCCGCCACCCGGCTGCGACGCCGCTTCCAGAGCGCAGACGGATGCGATGCGTGAACAGTGTTTCCTCCCGCGAGGCGAGAAAATTCGGCACCGCCTTGAGGGTGTCGATCTGCGCCCACACGCTGAAGCGCGCGACGAAGGTCCGCGCAGCCCCGCCCGAGTCGTCAGGTATATCGACAGGTTGTTCTGCAACGAGCCTGCGGCGCAGCCGCCCGAGCGCACCGCCGCTCATATGAACCTCGCAGAGCGAAAGGGCACGACGAGTGCAGCAACCGACGCAGGCAGATGCGCGACAGAAGCATCGTGCAGCGCATCGCCGCGATGTTCGAACCAGAAGGCGACCAGCAGCCGCATGGCCTGGCGCAATGGCTCGGGCACAGACGATGCAGTCGTGCCGAAGCCCGCCGTAAAGTCGATCTCGATACCGCCGTAGAGGCGCCCGGGCGACGGTGGCGGCGTGTCGATGAAGAGGCGCGTGCCGTGCGATTGATCCAGCTGGAAGCCTGCTGTGTCGGGCGATGTCGCAACGCCTCCCGCATCGAACACGCGCACCGCGTCGATGGAGAGCACCGGAGACAGCGGCACGGCGAGAATGCCGTTACAGGGCCAGCGATCGAGTCGCAGGCGCCAGCTTTGTGCGAGCAGCGCACGACGCGTCGCCTGCTCCACCGCACTGCGTGCCGCACGCACGAGGGAGGTGACGAGATCGTCCTCGTCGTGCGTGTCGAGCTTCAGCCAGGTCCGCACCTCGTCGAGCGTCATCGGCTCGACAACAGGGCCAGCCATCAGGATCGGCGTCATTGGAACTCCATCTGTTCTGGGGTAGGAAGCAGAACTCGTCGTAGGAGGCTGCATGTCGAAAAGATCGGGAGCGGGCGCGTCGATCCTGCTCGGGCTCATGTGTTTTGCGGCGCCGGCGGCCGCGCTGGTCGGCCCGGCCACGCAGGACGCGACCTTCGCGCCGCATGTCGTGATGGTGCTGAAGCGCGATGCGCATGGCGCGGGCTTCTGCACAGGGATCGTCGTTGCGCGCGATGTAATTTTGACGGCGGCGCATTGCGCGGCTGATGCGGCGAACCTGCGCATTCATCTGCCCGGCGGCGATGCGAGCGGGTTCATCTCTGTCGCACAGACGGCTGTGAATCCGGGCTTCAGGCCAGATGCGCCGCGCACGCGCGAGCGCTCCATCGATCTTGCGCTGCTGCGAACTGCGTCGCCGCTGCCCGCAAACCTGCGCCCGGTCGCCATCGACTGGGCTTCCGTGGCGCAGGTCGGCACGCACTACCAGATCGCAGGCTTCGGCCTCACGCGCGAACAGGATGGTCGCACCGGCGGCACGCTGCGCAGCGGTACGCTGGCCGCGCGTGCGCCTCTCTCAAACATCCTGCTCTGGGCTGAAGACCCCCAAGGAAAGGGGCTGGGCGCTTGCACCGGCGATTCCGGCGGCCCGGTTTTCACCGCCAGTGGTGACAGCCTGGTGGCTGTCACCGTCTGGTCCACAGGTGCTGGCAAGAAGGCTTGCGGCGCCGTTACGCAGGCTGCGTGGCTGGCGCCGCAACGCGGCTGGTTCGAGAGCGTGTTGCGCGGCTGGAGCGCGCGCTGATCAGGTCGTGCCGAACTTCAGCAGCTTGATCGCATCGAAATCCTGAATGCCGCCGCCCACGCGCTTGGTCGTGTAGAACAACACGTAGGGCTTGGCGGAATAGGGATCGCGCAGGATGCGAATGCCGACACGGTCGACCACCAGATAGCCGCGCTGGAAATCGCCGAACGCAATTGCAAAGCTGTCGGTCGCGACATCAGGCATGTCTTCGGCTTCGACGATGGGGAAGTTCATGAGCGTCGCGCTGCCGCCCAGGCTTTCGGGCGGCGCCCAAAGATATTCACCCGTCGTCGCCTTGAACTTGCGGATCTGCGCCTGCGTTCGGCGGTTCATCACGAAGCGCGCGTTCTGGCGATAACCAGCCCGCAGGGCATAGATGACATCGACGAGAAGATCTGACGGATTGGCGGCCGCGAACGCGCCGGCAGCACCCGTCGGCAGATAGGCCGTCTTGCCCCAAGCCCAATTGGCGGCAGTGGACTTCGGGTAGGCGAGAAAGCCCATCGGCTTGTTGGTGCCGTTGCCGTTGACGAAGGCTGCGCCTTCCTGTTCGGCGAACACCGTGTCGATTTCGCCAGCGATCCATTGTTCGATATCGACGACGGCATCGTCGAGCAGAGACTGCGTCGCCGCCGGCATGGCGTAGAGTTCCATGGCCGGGAACGTCATATCGGCGATCTGCTGATTGGCACTCTGCGGACGCGGATCGGCCTCACCCACCCAGCCCGCTGCGGGGCCGCTCGTGGAGAAGGCTTTCTTGAAGGTCGCGGTCGAGATGGACCGCACCGAGGCGATGGAGCGGATCGGCGAAATGTTGGCCATGCGCCGCAGGATCTCGGATTCGGCGGGCACTGGCACGAGGTAGCCGCCGTCCGGGCCCGAGCCCGAGGACATGGCTTTTTCCTCGATGGAGCGCAGCGCCTGCGCTTCGCCGCTGCGCATGTAGGAGCGGAACGCGGCCTTGTGTTCGCGCGAGTACATCTGGTCCCGCGCGTCGCCTGCATGTAGCGGCGAGCGGGCTTTTTCCACCAGCATGCGATCCATGCGGCGGCGCGTGTCGTCGAGCGCGGTGTCGATGCGGGCGAGCTTTTCCTCGGTCACAACGTCAGCCGACAGACGCTGTTCGATCTGCGCAATGCGCTCGTCGTTGGTTTCGCGAAACGCGCCGAAAGTGCGATGGAACTCGTTGAAGGCTGCGACGGCGTCTTCGGGAGCCGACTTGATTTCGAGGCGCGGGAGGGATGTATGCGTCATGCGTGCTGGTCCTTTCTTCACTTCATCAGAGCGGCGGCGCGGCGCATCAGCGTCGCGACTTCGCCGGTCGCCTGCGGCGGGGCGGGGCTGCGTTTCACGGCGGAGACGCGCGCCTGCGGCAGCATCGGGAAGGTCACGAGGGACACTTCCCAAAGATCGAGTTCGAGCAGCTTGCGAATGCCGCCACGCGGCGGCTTGCTGGCGCGCTTGACGCGAAAGCCGATCGACAATCCATCGACCGAGCCTTCGCGCATCAGTGCGAGCGCCTCACGTGCGCGGGCCACGGCGAGGTTGAGCTGGCCCCTGACCTTGAGGCCGCGCGCATCCTCGCTCATGGAAATCCAGGAGCCGATGGGGCTCGCCGGATCGTGCTGCCACAACATGCGCACGTGCTTGGCATCGCGCCGCATGAGCGAAGCGCGGAAGGCGCCGGGCATGACCTCGTCACCGCCGAGATCGACGATGCCAAACAGGCTCGCATAGCCCTCGAACAGGCCGTCGCCCGCGACCGCCAGCAGCGCGGCGCGCTTCATGTGCGGGGCGACGCCGTGCGTATATTCGCTGGGCGACATGATTTTCTTGGTGAGCATCAGGGCTTCTCCCTGGTCACGGCGCCCGAGAATGGCGCGCTGCCGCGCACCGTTTCCTGCGGCGCGAGGCGTTCGAGAACGCGCAAGAAGCGCCTGAAAACACGGCGCGGATTGGGCGCGGCACGTGTGGCACGCCGGGGCGGCGCGGCTTTCGTCAAAAGCTTCATTTGTCATCTCCGAAGCGGCGGTTGAAACGTGCGAGCTCGCGGACGAATTCGTCGAAGCGCCGGTTGGCAGCCGCTGTCTCGCGCAGCGCGAAGACGAGCAGGCTCGAGGCGCCGCTCGCCCAAAGAAACAAAGCGAGATGCGCGAGATCGCCGCGCGCAATGATGCTTTGCGTGATGTCCGTCATGGCCTCTCCATGTTTTGGGGCTTGTCATCGACGCGCACGGTTGCGGCCGCAGCTGCCTTGCGGCAGCACGGTCGTTGCGGGTTCTTACGTGGATGATGGGATGCGAGTGTGCGTCGCGCCTGCTATGGCGCGCTCAGGGCAGCACGGGCGTCTTGTGCGCGGGTTAGCGCAGGCCTTCCGGCTTCAGCTCGGGATAGAGTTCGAAGAGCGGATACATGCCCTGCAAGTAGGTTTCGCCCATAACAGTCCCGAGAATGCCCCGCGCTTCATTAAATTCGTCTTTACCGAGAGCTCCCTGCAGCATTGCGATCAGGGCGTTCATATCCGTCGTTTGGCGCAGAAGCAGCGTTAAAATCGCTTGCGCCGTTTCTTGTGAAATTACGCTCTTCCCAGACATCCGGCGACCTCC
>JAQGKN010000503.1 GCA_028290085.1 Hyphomicrobiales bacterium | reverse complement strand
GAAATACGTGGTGTTTCTCATGCGCGCGGACAATCGCGGTGAAGGCGGCACGCTGGCGCTCATGGCTCTGGCACAGGGGGCACTGGGGCGGCGATCGGCACCCGTTTTCATGCTGGGCATCTTTGGTGCATCCCTGTTTTCAGGAGACGCCATCATCACGCCAGCCATTTCGGTTCTGTCGGCGGTCGAAGGCCTGAAGCTCGTCACGCCATTTTTCGATCCTTACGTTCTCCCGATCACCTTCCTGATCCTGATCACCCTGTTCTTCGTCCAGAGTCGCGGCACCGGACGCGTCGCGTCCTTTTTCGGGCCGGTGATGGTGCTCTGGTTCTTGTCAATTGCCTTGCTCGGTCTGAGCCATATCGGCGATGCGCCGCGCGTGCTGAACGCCTTCAATCCCGCCCATGGTGTGCGCTTCCTCTTCGCACACGGCATGCTCAGCTTCGTCGTGCTCGGCAGCGTGTTTCTGGCCGTCACCGGGGCGGAGGCGCTTTACGCGGACATGGGCCATTTTGGCGGGCGGCCCATCCAGATTGCCTGGACAGGTTTCGTGCTGCCCTCGCTCATCCTGAATTATCTCGGGCAAGGCGCGCTGATCCTCAACAATCCCAGCACCATCGAGAATCCCTTCTTCCTGATGGCTCCGGCCTGGGCTCTTCTCCCGCTGGTGCTTCTGGCGACGCTCGCCACCGTCATCGCCAGCCAGGCGACAATCACTGGCGCCTTCTCGCTGGCGCGTCAGGCGATTCAGCTCGGCCTGCTGCCGCGTCTCGAAATCCAGCACACGTCGGATCTTCAGGAAGGCCAGATCTTCATTCCGCGCGTTAATCGCATCCTGCTGATCGGCGTGCTGCTGCTGGTCGCCATGTTCAAGACGTCCAGTTCGCTCGCCTCCGCCTATGGCATCGCGGTGACGGCCTCGATGGTTGTGGATTCCTGCCTCGCCTTTGTCGTCGTCTGGCGCCTTTGGAAATGGCCGCTCTGGAGCGCTTTCGGCGTGATGGGGAGTTTTCTGGCCATCGAGATGGTATTCTTCTCTGCAAATCTCGTGAAAATCCTCGACGGTGGCTGGGTGCCAGTCCTGATCGGCTCCACCATGGTGCTGATGATGTGGACGTGGATGCGCGGATCGGGGTTCCTCGAGCGAAAAACGCATCGCGATTCCATCCCCATGCGCGATCTCATCCGCATGTTGCAGAAATCCAAGCCGACGCGCGTGCCCGGCACGGCCGTCTTCCTCACCAGCGATCCCGAGGTCGCACCCTCCGCGCTGATGCACAATCTCAAGCACAACAAGGTGCTGCACGAGCGGGTGTTGATCGTCTCTGTGAAGACCGAGGACACGCCTCGGGTCAGCGCGAAGAACCGCTACGAGATCGAGCAATTGTCCGAAGATTTCACCCGGGTCACGCTGCATTTCGGCTTCATGGAAAGCCCGCGCGTGCCGGTCGCGCTCGCCAACCTGCGCAAGGCAGGACTGAAGTTCGACATCATGACGACATCGTTCTTCCTCGGCAGGCGCACCATCAAGGCCTCGCCGACATCAGGCATGCCGCGCTGGCAGGATGGGCTGTTCATTGCCCTCTCGCGCCAGTCCGCCAATGCGACGGACTTCTTCTCGATCCCGTCCGACCGTGTCGTCGAACTGGGCGCTCAGGTCACGGTCTAGCAACGCTGCGCCTCTCCGCGACAGCCGGCGGGCGGCCGATGCTGAGATAGATGAAGCCGCGCCGCATCATATCGTCGGGACGATAGACGTTGCGCAAATCGACCATCACGGGCGTCTTGAGAATCTTCTGGATGCGGTCGAGGTCAAGCGCGCGGAATGCATCCCACTCGGTGACGATCACCAGCACATCGGCGTCGGTCGCGCATTCATAGGCATCTTCTGCGAAGTGCACGCCGGGCATCAGCGGGCGGGCCTGCTCCATCGCCTCCGGATCGAAAGCATGGATGCGAGCTCCGGCTTCCGTCAGACCGGCGACGATGTCGAGCGAAGGTGCATCGCGCATATCATCGGTGTTGGGCTTGAAGGCGAGGCCGAGAAGGGCAACGCGCTTGCCCTCGACGGAGCCACCGCAAGCCGCGATAATGCGATCTGCCATGCGCTTCTTGCGGGCCACATTCACGCGCTCGACAGTTTCGACGATCAGCACGGGAGATCCGGCTTCCTGCGCGGTGCGCACCAGGGCGAGCGTGTCCTTGGGGAAGCACGAGCCGCCATAGCCCGGCCCGGCATGCAGGAATTTGGACCCGATGCGCTTGTCGAGGCCGATGCCGCGCGCGACATCCTGCACGTTGGCGCCGACTTTCTCGCAGAGATCAGCCATTTCATTGATGAAGGTGATCTTGGTGGCCAGAAACGCATTGGCCGCATATTTGGTCAGTTCGGACGTGCGCCGTCCCGTGAACAAAATGGGCGACTGGTTCAGGTAGAGCGGACGATAGAGCTCGCTCATCACCTCGCGCGCCCGTTCAGTTTCGGCGCCCACCACGATACGGTCCGGGCGCTTGAAATCGGAGATGGCGGCGCCTTCGCGCAGGAATTCCGGATTGGACACGACCGCGAATTCGAGGTCCGGACGCGCTTCGGCGATGATGCGCTCGACTTCGTCGCCGGTGCCCACCGGCACCGTCGATTTAGTGACGATGACGGCATAGCCGGTCAGGGCTGCGGCGATATCCCGCGTCGCTGCATAGACATAGGAGAGGTCCGCATGGCCATCGCCGTGACGGCTAGGGGTGCCCACCGCGATAAACACGGCGTCGGCTCCCGCAACGGCCTTGGCGATATCTGTGGTGAAGAGCAGGCGCTTCTGGCGAACATTGCTGGCCACGAGATCGTCGAGCCCGG
>JAQGKN010000500.1 GCA_028290085.1 Hyphomicrobiales bacterium | reverse complement strand
GCATGCCCGTTCGAGAGAAAGACCGTCCAACCCAGCGTTTCGGCCATGGTCACCGCGGCTTCGATTTCCTTTCTGGGATGGCGAGAGCGCGCCATCAGCGCAACCACGATGCGCGCAGCTGTAAACAAATGTCAACAGTCATAAAAAAGACAGCCAATATCTAAATCGAATAATCTTTCGAGCTTAGGTTTGCATCGAGCTCAAGACAAGGTGCTGACGGCGAGCCAAAGCCGCGCGCAATCTTGACTTCCCGCGCCTGATCCGTAAGGTGCGCGCAAATTCGGCCTGTGGGACATTGTCCTGCCGGGCGTGCCTTTTCCGCCTCCGGTTCGCCGGGCCCTCTTTGGCCCGATGGTCCGCCCGGCTCTCTCATCAGGATCGATCACCATGGCCAAGGCCGCCAATATCAAGATCAAGCTTCTGTCCACCGCCGACACCGGCTTCTTCTACGTCACGTCCAAGAACGCCCGGACGAAGACCGAGAAGTTCACGTTCAAGAAGTACGATCCCGTCGCGCGCAAGCACGTCGAGTTCAAGGAAACCAAAATCAAGTAAGATCGCGCAGGCCTCTGGGCCGTCCGGTCTCGCTTCTGAAAGCCGCCCTTTGGGCGGCTTTTTTCTTGAATGAGCGCAGATGACGCGAGCACCAAAAATAAAAAGCCCCCAAGGGGGACCTTGGGGGCTTTCAGGCATTCTCAAACTAGGCGCTTGCCAGAACTGGTCTTTAGCCAAATAGGTGGCCGGTCAAACACGGTGTTTCGAGGAGGCCACTCCTACCGTATTCGACCGGCCGACCCCACGGACCCAGGAGATGCGGCGGACCTGAGCACTCCGTAGGGTATTCGAACTCTCCGGGATTCCCGGAAAAGGCGTCCGACGCCCTTGATGTGAACGTACAGCGCATGGCTCGAAATGCAATCTTCCAAGCCATTACAGCAGTGTTAAACGCTCGTTTACCTAAATGCTTGCGGTTAACGCGCGGCGATTCGACCGGCATCCAGACAAGACCAAGGCAACAAGACTAAATTGCGGCAAGGGTTCCGCCTCACGCGGCGTCGGCGGACACCCGATTGCGGCCTTCGTTCTTCGAGCGGTAGAGCGCCCGGTCAGCGCGCTTGTAGAGCGCGTCGGGGCTGCGGTCGCGATCCGACTCCGCAAGACCCACCGATACCGTGACGGGAATGGCGCGGCGTCCCTCCTCGATCGCGAACATCGTCGCCTCGATGGAATGGCGCACTCGCTCGGCGATACGCGAGGCGACGTCGACTGCCGTGTCGGGCATGATGACGACGAACTCTTCGCCACCCAGACGGCAGATCAGATCCGCCTGACGGACGACTCGGCGCAAGCGCTGGGCAACCTGCCGAAGCACCTCGTCGCCAGCATCGTGGCCGTAGGTGTCGTTGACCTTCTTGAAGTGGTCGATATCGAGAATCATCATGGACAGCGGACGCCGCCGATTGATGGATTGCTCGAGCAGACCCGCGAAATGGTTCTCGAGATAGCGACGGTTGTGGAGCCCCGTCAGGGAATCGACGATGGCCATCTCGATCGACGCCTGCACATTGTCGCGCAGCGCATCGGCGTAGCGCTTGCGCCGCATCTGCGTGCGCATGCGGGCAAGCAGCTCGTTGCGGTCCACCGGACGCAGCAGATAGTCGTTCACGCCCATATCGAGACCGCGCAGGATGCGCGTGCGATCTTCGAGATCTGCGATCATCAGGACCGGCAGGTTGCGCGTACGCTCCAGCGAGCGCAGCTGGCTGCAGAGCCGCAAGCCGTCGTAATCCTTCAAGCCGAGGCTGATGACGAACAAGTCGTAGGCGCCCTCGGCGGCGCGGAAAAGCGCCTCCTGCGGGTCGGCTTCGACCTCGACCTGGAAATCCTTGGAAAGCGAGCCCTTGATGCGCTCGGCCGATCCCACGCGGTCATCGACCACCAGGACACGGCCGCCGGTGCCGGTGTCGGTCATCGTGGAAATCAGCGCGTTTGGAACGCCGAGCGTGCTCGCTGTGTCGGCGCGTGTCCGCAATTCGTCGAGAACAACCTTGAGGCGTGCCAGCGAGCGCACGCGTGCCAGCAACGCCACTTCATCTACAGGCTTCGTCAGAAAGTCGTCGGCGCCCGCTTCGAGGCCGCGCACGCGTGCGGCCGGCTGGTCGAGCGCCGTCACCATCACCACGGGAATATGCGCCGTCGCCGGATCAGCTTTCAGGCGTGTGCAGACCTCAAACCCGTCCATTCCGGGCATCATGACGTCGAGCAGGACGATGTCGCACAGTCCCTGCGCGCAGATCGCCAGGGCTTCCGGGCCGCTCATTGCCGTGAGAACGTCGAAATACTCGGCAGTGAGCCGCGCTTCGAGCAATTTGACGTTGGGTAAAACGTCGTCGACGACCAGGACACGGGCAGTCATAGGGGAGTTCCTTACTTGTCGCCAATGTAGTTACGGACGGTCTCCAGGAACTTCACGACTGAGATCGGCTTGGACAGATAGGCCTCGCAGCCCCCCTGCCGAATCTTCTCCTCGTCCCCCTTCATGGCGAAAGCCGTGATGGCGATCACGGGGATGTGGCGCAGTTCTTCGTCGTCCTTGATCCATTGCGTCACCTGAAGGCCGGAGACCTCGGGCAATTGAATATCCATGAGAATAAGATCGGGCTTGTGCTTGCGGGTCAGCTCCACGGCCTCGACGCCGTTGCGCGTCTGAACCGTTTCGTAGCCATGGGCTTCGAGAAGATCGTTGAAGAGCTTCATGTTGAGCTCGTTGTCTTCTACGATGAGGACGGTTTTTTTCATGCGCGGTTCCGGGTCTCCGGGTATTTGGGGCCTAGGCCCTCCTCAAAATGAGGGGCGTGTCCGGTTGTTCCTTCGAACTTTACCGACTGATGATTGATGAATTGAGAATGAGCCGAATGAAAGATGGTCCAGCACTTTCCCATCCCAAGCCGACGCGCCCCGGCAAACCCGGCGGTGTAGACTTCGCCTCGGCCCTCGCCGTGGAGGCGCTGACCTATCTGGCGGGCGAGCCCGAGCGGCTCGATGGTTTCCTGGCGCTTTCGGGGCTCGACCACGGCTCGTTGCGGGCAGCCGCCGCCGAACCAGGCTTTCTGGCCGCGGTGCTTGACCATATCGCGTCGGACGAGAGCCTGCTTCTGGCCTTTGCCGCCGAAAGCGGCCATCCGCCTGAGCAGATCGGCGCCGCGCGGGAATGCCTGTCGGGACCCACTGGCTGGCCCGAGCCGTGAGCGAAACGCCGCCTGTCGCGCTCTGCCGCGACTGTCTGGCT
>JAQGKN010000398.1 GCA_028290085.1 Hyphomicrobiales bacterium | reverse complement strand
AAAACCCACGAGCACGACATGAAGTGACCAAGCCAGAACGGCGGCTTCTTACGGCTCATGAGATGCAAGTTACCAATCAAAGCACATGAATTAATGCGGTCAACCAAGTATAGACTCATGAAAATGGTGTTTGGCAGTGCCAAGAATATTCTCCGTCGCTCAACATAAATATGATTCACATTTAGTTGCTTGGAAGGCGATTATCTAGCGTCATAACGACAAATTACAGGTTGCTATACATAGCAGGTCGAGGAAATACTCGGCGTTAAACATCTCAATAGGCGAGGCGGAATCGGCGCTAAGTTGGTTTTGAATCGCTCTTAGCCTGTTTGGACAATTCTTGAAAAAATGGTGCTGCGAGACAGGATTGAACTGTCGACCTCTCCATTACCAATGGAGTGCTCTACCACTGAGCTACCGCAGCGTCTGATCGGGCGTGTCGCCGTGTGGCGCGTCGCGTCGAAGAGGGCGCCTTGTGACATAGGGCGGGGTGCTTGGCAAGCGCCTCGCCGTGCTGCTGAAGCTCGTTTCCCGTTTTTCCGCTTTCGTCCCGCGCAAACCGCACGTCTTGCCTGCGATGGCGCTTCTGCTTACAAGCAGGCGCCGGCGGCTTGCCGGTGCGACCGCATGGCACGCAAGATGACGGCAGACGAATCGGACCCCCGCGACCCGGCGCCGCCCAAAGCGCCCGCAGGGGGCAGGCTGGCGACACAGTCGGCCCATGTCGTGGCATCCAAGGCCGCGGCCGCGGAACGGCTGGCGGCGGCTCTGCGGGCGAATCTTCAGCGTCGCAAGGCGCAGGCGCGCGGGCGCGCAACGGCCTCTCCGGGCACTCTGGACGGGAAAGAATAGCCGGGATTACGAACGGCTCCCGCCGTACTTCTTCCTGTGGACAAGTGAACCGGGCCCGTCGGCCCTGCCGCGTTGGCGCCATGTTCGGGCGCGACAGGCTGACATGGATGGGTCAAGGCAGCGATTGTCGCCAGCCCCCGAGTGAGGAACGATGGATCGCATTCGTATCGTCGGCGGCAACCCGCTGGTTGGAACCATCCCGATTTCCGGCGCTAAGAACGCCGCTTTGCCGCTGATGATTGCGTCGCTGCTGACGCGCGAGGTCCTCACGCTGGAAAACGTGCCGCGCCTCGCCGACGTCAACCTTCTGATGCGCATCCTGGGCAATCACGGGGTCGATTACCGGATCGAGGGCAAGCGCACGGGCGATGGCCCCTATGCCGGCCAGACGATGCATCTCGATGCTTCCGACATCGTCGATACCACGGCGCCCTACGACCTCGTGTCGCGCATGCGGGCGAGTTTTTGGGTGGTGGCCCCGCTGGTCGCACGCATGGGCCGTGCCAAGGTCTCCCTGCCTGGCGGCTGCGCCATCGGCACGCGCCCCGTGGATCTTCTGCTCATGGTGCTCGAAAAGCTGGGTGCGCAGATCGAGATCGAGTCGGGCTACGTGATCGCGGAGGCACCCAAGGGCCTGCGCGGTGCCGAGATTACCTTCCCGAAAGTGACGGTCGGCGGCACGCACACGGCGCTCATGTCCGCCGTTCTCGCAAATGGCCATACGGTCGTGCACAACGCGGCGCGTGAGCCCGAAGTGCGCGATCTCGCAGATTGCCTCGTGAAGATGGGCGCCAAGATCAAGGGCGCGGGCACCTCCACGCTCGAGATCGAGGGCGTCGGCAGCTTGCACGGCGCACGCCATGCCGTGCTTCCTGACCGTATCGAGGCGGGCACTTATGCGATGGCAGTCGCCATGACCGGCGGCGACCTGCTGCTGCAGGGCGCCACTGCCGCGATCCTCCCGGGTGCACTGGAAATTCTGGCGCAGACAGGCGCCGAGATTTCCTCCACCAGCGAGGGCTTGCGCATTCGCCGCAACGGCTCCGGTATCATGCCGGTAGACGTGACGACCGAGCCTTACCCGGGCTTCCCGACCGATCTGCAGGCGCAGTTCATGGCGCTGATGACGCGCGCCAAGGGTACGTCGCGGATCACCGAGACGATTTTCGAAAACCGCTTCATGCACGTGCAGGAGCTGGCGCGTCTGGGCGCTCATATCCGCCTCGAAGACGATACCGCCATCGTTGACGGCGTCGCTCGCCTGAAGGGTGCGCCCGTCATGGCGACGGACCTTCGCGCCTCGGTGTCGCTAGTCATTGCGGCTCTGGCGGCCGAAGGCGAGACGCTGGTTCACCGCGTTTATCATCTCGATCGCGGTTTCGAGCGGCTGGAGCAGAAGCTCGAAGCCTGTGGCGCGGAGATCGAGCGCGTGTCCGATGCCGGCTAAACGAATTACCGGATGACTCGCCCGTAGCCCCGTTTGGTTCCGGGCTTGTCGCAGGTGCATTGCCGTCCGACCTGCTGCGCCGAGGCGAGCCAGCAGGCCTGCGGACCCGTCTGGCAGCGCAAGCCCGGGTCATAGGGCCTGTAGTGCGGCTTGCGCGCCCGGTTGGAATTATCGACGGCCATGGCGCTGCTGCTGACGAGCGCTATCAGGGTGGCGAGCGCTGCGCACAGGAAGGCAGCCGGCGAGAGCAGCCGTCGGTGGCACAAGGCGTTAGCGCTCCCTCTCATCTCCCAGTCCTTCGCTGCGATGGGTATCAGACGCTATCGTTCAGCCGAGGCCATGGCAACCGGCGCAACGGGCAAGCCCGCGGCGCGTTGATCTCCCGGCCCTTCCAGGAAGGCGAATTTGGGAGATTACGACCGTGCCAGACCATCAATTCTCGCCGCGTCCGGCGGGCGCCCGCGCGCAGTGGCGTGAATTCGTGGCGCGCTTGGGCTTCCGGACGGGCGCCTCGCTCTTGCCTGCCCGTCTGGCTCCCGCTAACACGGGACCAGAACGGGGATCCGATATGCAGACGACGAACGAGACAGCGGAAAAATCCGCCGCCTTGCCCGAAGCCTTGCGCCTGGTTGCGCTGGACGCCGAAGACCTCGCGGTCGTCTCCTGCAATCTGCAGGATGCGGTGGTGCGGGTTGCCGACGTCGCCTTCCTGCCGCGCCAGCGTCGCTTTGCGCTGCTCGCCTCACGCTTCGATTGGGTGGCAGCCGAGGCAGGCCGGATGGAGCGCTGCCGGGCGGGCTTGCATTTCGACAACGTCACGAAAGTCTCCTCGACAGGCTTTCATCGGGACGATACGGCTTCGGTTCTGAACTTGCTGAGCATCGCCTTCGAGGAAACCGAGACGCCGGCGGGGACGGTGGTTCTGACCTTTTCGGGCGGGGCTGGTATCCGGCTCGACGTTGAATGCGTAGACGCGCAGATGCGCGATGTGGGTCCGCGCTGGAGCGCGCAGCACAAACCCGGCCATGCCATCGACGACGCCCCGGACGAGGGGAAGTGATCCGGTACGTGGATCTGATCTTGGAGTGCACTGCATGGTGATGCGGCTCGATATGACGCATGCCGGTTTCAAGGCGAGTTTCGAGTCCCTTCTCGCGATGAAGCGGGAGGTGTCGGAGGAGGTCGACGTGATCGTGCGCGACATCATCGCCGATGTCGTGGCGCGCGGCGACGCGGCGCTGGTCGATTATTCGCGCAAGTTCGATCGAGTCGATCTGGCGGCCATGGGCCTGCGCGTCACCGAGGAAGAACTCGAAGCGGCCACGGCGGCCTGCGATGAGCGCGCGCTCGATGCGCTGCGCCTCGCCCATGCCCGCATCGTCGCTTATCACGAGCGCCAGCGTCCGCAGGACCAGCGCTTCACCGATGCGCTGGGCGTCGAACTCGGCTGGCGCTGGACGGCTATCCAGTCGGTTGGCCTCTACGTGCCCGGCGGCACCGCGAGCTATCCCTCGTCCGTGCTCATGAATGCGGCGCCTGCCAAGGTCGCGGGCGTGGGGCGTGTCGTCATGGTGGTGCCCGCGCCCGACGGCATCCTCAACCCGCTGGTTCTCGCAGCCGCGAAACTCGCCGGTGTCGACGAGGTCTACCGCGTGGGCGGTGCGCAGGCCGTTGCCGCGCTCGCCTTTGGCACGCAGACCATCGCGCCCGTCGCCAAAATCGTCGGCCCCGGCAATGCCTTCGTTGCGGCTGCCAAGCGCCGCGTGTTCGGCACCGTCGGTATCGACATGATCGCGGGCCCCTCGGAAGTCGTGGTGCTGGCCGACGCTACCGCCAATCCCGATTGGGTTGCGGCCGATCTGCTCGCGCAGGCCGAGCATGACACGGCGGCGCAATCCATCCTCGTGACCGACGATGCGGCTCTCGCCGACGCAGTCGCCCGCAGCGTCGAGAGCCAGATGGCCTCGTTGCCACGCCGCGACATCGCCACCGCGAGCTGGCGCGATTTCGGCGCGATCCTTTTGGTGCCTTCGCTGGCCGAGGCGATCCCGCTGGTCGACAGGCTCGCGCCCGAGCATCTGGAGATCATCGGCGTCGATGCGGATGCTCTGTCGGAGCGCATCACCAACGCCGGCGCCATCTTCATCGGCGGCTACACGCCCGAAGCCATCGGCGATTATGTTGGCGGTTCCAACCATGTTCTGCCGACCGCGCGGTCCGCGCGCTTCTCGTCTGGCCTCGGCGTCTATGATTTCGTCAAGCGCACCTCGCTGCTGAAATGCAGCGCGGAAAGCCTGCGCGCCCTGGGCCCGGCGGCCATTGCGCTCGGTGAAGCCGAGGGCCTGCAGGCTCACGCGCGCTCGGTCGCCATCCGCCTCAACCTCGGCTGAGCGCATGGAAGATCCCGCTCTCTCCTCCCGCAAGCGCCTGATGTCCGTGACACTGGACGATGCCTCGATCGGGCGCGGTAATCCCGACCAGGAGCACGAGCGCGCCATCGCGATCTACGATCTCGTGGAGGAGAACTGCTTCGGCGTACCCGATCACGAGGGCGGCCCCTACGAGCTCAATATCGCCCTGCACGAGGCCAAGCTCGCTTTCGAGATCCGCGAGGCGGAGGGCGACGCGGTGATGACGCACATTCTGTCGCTCACCCCGTTCAGGCGCATCCTCAAGGACTACTTCATGGTCTGCGAGAGCTATTACGCCGCGATACGTACGGCGACACCCAATCAGATCGAAGCCATCGACATGGGACGGCGCGGCCTCCACAATGACGGCGCGCGGCTCCTGGCTGAGAGGCTGAAAGGCAAGATCGATTGCGATTTCGACACCGCGCGGCGCATCTTTACCCTCGTCACGGCCCTGCACTGGAAGGGCTGACTCCGATGCGCGCAGGGGGCTCGACGGCGACGCGGCACCGGGCGGGCTGCCCATGAGCGGCGACACGCCGGGCACGATGCACGAACCGGGCAAGCGGCCGCAGTCGATCCTCTTCGCATGTTCGATGAATACCGTACGCTCGCCCATGGCCGAAGCCATGGCCAAACATCTGTTCGGACGAGAGATCTACATTCAGTCGGCGGGCGTCCGCAGCGGCGAGCCGGACGGTTTCGCCGTGGCCGCCATGGACGAAATCGGCATCGACATGAGCAGCCATCGTCCGCACACGTTTGAGGATCTCGAGGACTCGAGCTTCGATATGATCGTGACGTTGTCACCCGAGGCGCATCACCGCGCCTTGGAATTCACACGCACGATGGCGGTCGACGTCATCTATTGGCCGACAATCGACCCCACGGCAGTGCAGGGCACGCGCGAAAACATGCTGGAGGCCTACCGCGCCGTCCGCGAAGGGCTGCAGAAGAAGATCAAGGATCTTCTCGACTGGCACCCCATGGGCACGCTCTGAGCCGTTATTTCAGCAGGTACGAGCCGACGAAATAGCCGACCATCGCGGAACTGGCCGTGAGCACGGAGCCCCAGCACATGTCGACGAGGCTCATCGTCACCGGCCAGTTGCGCAGCGTCGCGAGATTGGTCAGGTCGTAGGTGCCGTATGCGATGAGACCGAGCAGGGCGCCGAGCATCAGCGTTGTGCGCCAGCTGCCCTCGCGCAGGCCCGGCGTCACCGCGAACACCACGATTCCAAAGGCGAAGAGCACATAGAAACCGAGCCCGATTGCCAGCGAGGGCCGGTCGAGCATCAGCGTCCCCAACTGGTCGCGGTAGAAATTCTTGGCGATGAATCCGAGCCAGACGAGGTCGATGGCCAGAAATGCGACAAGTGTCGCCCCATAGGTCCAGATGTAGCGCATCATCGCCGCAAGCCCCGGCTCGAGAAGAGGCCCCTCATCTGAGACCTCTTCTCTCTATGGGGCGTGCCGCCATCTGGATTGCTTTGCCGTCAGGCGTTACCGCGGTCCTCGCGATAGAGCCCGAGCTTCTCCTGCACAGGGCGGTCGGAGAAGCTGAAGAGCACCGCATCGGAGTTGGCTTCATGCACCACGGGATGCCAGCTCGGCACGACAAAAATGTCCTGCGGCTTCCAATCGAACACCTTGTCGCCGACCTTCGTGCGGCCCGTGCCCTCGACCACTGAGAAGACGGTGGCGTCGGTCGCGCGATAGCGGCTCGTCGCAAAGCCCTTCGGCAGAAGCTGGATGAAGGCGCCGATGGTCGGCATGGCGTGGTCGCCGGTTTCCGGATTGGTGTAACGCATCTTCA
>JAQGKN010000394.1 GCA_028290085.1 Hyphomicrobiales bacterium | reverse complement strand
GAATCTATGATGTCATCAATAGCAAGATGTCCGATCTGATCCGGCGGCAGGTGGTTCGGGCGGGTCACGTTCCGGAAGAATTCGTCATCTATGCGTTTGGTGGAGCAGGTCCGCTGCACGCCGCAGCTTATGGAGCCGAGCTGGGGATCAACAGCGTCTACGTTTTCCCAATGAGCCCGATGTTTTCCGCCTTCGGTGTTGCATTGTCCGATGTCGTGCACACGAAGATGGTCACGCGCCATCTCGTTGCTCCCGTCGATATGCATGCCTTGAACAAGGAGATCGAGGAGATCGAGGCTGGCCTCGGCAAGGTCATGAAGTCCGAAGGCTTCCCCGAGCACCTCGTCAGTTTCCGGCGCACGATCTACATGCGCTACACGCGCCAAGTCAACGAAGTCGGTGTTCTCATAGGATCGGGACCTCTCGACGCGTCGGGGCGAGCCGTTCTCGAAGCCGCCTTCAATGCGAAATACGAAGAACTCTACGGCCGAGGCGCCGGGCATCCGGAAGCCGGCATTGAGGTCATTTCCATTGCCATCGACGCGTTGGGAAATACCGTCAAGCCGATGCTGCAAAAAACCACAAGGGTTGGCACCGACAGCGCACCTGCGAAGAAGGGAACACGCCGGGCTTACTTCACTGGTGTGAACCCCGGCTTCAAGGAAGCTGCGATTTACGATTACACCAAGCTCCAGGCCGGAAATATCCTGTCGGGCCCTGCTATCGTCGAGACGCCGTTTACAACCGTCGTCGTCCCGGAACGGCATACCGCCGAGCTCGACGAATATTTGAACGTGGTGTTGCGCCGCTAGGCCGCCGCACATTCGGCATCGCGCAAATCGAGCAGGGAAGGGCGTCCGATGAGGACCAGATTACGTGGCATAGCCTGTGTCGTGACGGCATTTATCACGATCGGTGCCTCATCGGCGTGGGCGCAGGACGCAGCGCCCCTCACCTTCGCCGGCAAGCGCATCACCTTGTTCATCGGCTTTTCGCCGATTGGATTCGGCTATGACACCTACGGACGGGTGCTCGCCAGATACCTCGGCAAACATCTGCCGGGGCAGCCCACCGTCGTCCCCCAGAACAGACCGGGCGCGGGATCACTGACGCTCGCCAATTACATTTACAATGCTGCGCCGAAGGACGGCACCGAGATCGCGTTGGTCGGTCGCGGCATTGCAACAGACAGACTGATCAATGGGGCCACCGCGACATCGCAGTTCGACGCCACCAAGTTCGCATGGCTCGGCAGCATGAATAACGAAGTCGCGGGTTTCTTCATTCGTCGCGGAGCACCGGCCAAGACGTTGCAGGACGTGCTCTCCGGAACGCCGCTTCAGGTTGGCTCCAATGGGGCTGGAAGCGATGCGACCATCTTCTCGGAGGCCCTGAATGCAGTCCTGAAAACAAAGCTCAACGTCGTTTCGGGATATCCGGGGATGAACGAGATCCTCTTGTCCATCGCGGGTGGCGAGATGGATGGCGTTCTCGGCTATTCGTGGGGCGTGGCGAGGCTCGGAAGCAAGGACGCGATCGATCGCGGGGATCTGCGGATGATCCTGCAGCTCGCCCTGCAAAAGCACCCTGCGCTACCCAACGTTCCACTCGTCATGGACCTCGTCAAGTCAGATGCCGACCGCCAGGTTTTCTCGCTGATCTTTTCCCGGCAGGCAATGGGCCGGCCACTCGTCGCGCCTCCCGGCCTGCCTCCGCAGGTCGTGGCCGCCTTACGCCGAGCCGTCGCCGAAACCATGGTGGATCCGGAATTCGTGGCGGAAGCCATCAAGCTTCGATTGGAGATCAACTTCGTCTCGGGCGAGGCAGTCGCAGAGCTTGTATCCAGCCTGCACCAGCTTCCTCCGGCAGTGATCGAGCGCGCTCAGCAAATTGCATCCGGCAAGTCCCCGAAACCCATTTCCGCTGGAGATCAGAAATGAAGATCGATCCGATCCGCTATGAAATGTTCGTCCACCGACTGCTCAACATCGCCGAGGAAGGGCGTATCGCACTGCAGAAGGTGTGCGCATCGCCGATCGTTGTGCAGGGGGGAGAGTGCATGTCGAGCTTCTACGAAGCCGATGGCACAACCGTCCTCAGCGCGTCCGGCCATCTCCGCTTTTCTGCAGGGTGCGAAGACGCCGTCAAAAAGATCATCGAATATTATTCCGAAAATCCAGGCATCCATGACGGCGATCAATTCTATATGAATGATCCCTATATCGCCTCGACGCATGTCTACGACCAGATGGTTGTGAAGCCCATCTTTGCCGAGGGCGAGCTTATCGCCTGGACCGCCAGCATGACGCACACGGCCGACAACGGCGGTACGTTGCGGGGCGGTGCCACGGAGATTTTCCATGAAGGTGTTCGCAGTTGCGGCATCAAACTCATGGAGAAGAACACCATTCGCGCCGATGTGTTCAGGAACCTGACGGAGCAATGCCGCGATCCTGATTATGTCGGGCTGGACATCAAGTCGCGCATCGCATCCAACAATGTTTGTGCACGCGGGTTTTTGCAGCTGGTCGAAAAATATGGGCTCGCATTCGTTCGTGCCGCTTGCAAGAAACTCAATGAGGATTCAGAAAGCATGGCGCGAGCGCGTCTGGCATCGCTGCCGGACGTCACCTGGCGGAGCCGCATCTACACGACCGCGACAAGCGTCACGTCTGGCAAGGTCCGTGTTATTCGGATCGCTTGCAAGATGACCAAATCCGGCGACTCCGTTGTCTTCGACTACGATGGCACCAGCGAGCAGAACGACGACGCGACGAATTCGACTTACGTCGGCAGCTGGGGTCAGTTGTTCGTCGCCCTTACCAGCCAGTTATTCTGGAACATTCCCTGGAACGGCGGAATGGTGAAGCCTGCGAAATTGCTGATCCCCGAGGGGACTGTGTTGAATTGCCGCTATCCCGCCGCATGCGGGGGCGCATCGGGGATCGGCGGATTCCTCACTGCTGCTGCGAGTGCCTGTATTGCCAAGATGCTTTTCGCTGCGGGCTTGCCGGAAGATGTGGACGCGTCGTGGTATGGCGGCGGGTCAGGTAGCGGCGGCTTCAACACAGGCGGGCCTGGCTTCATGTACGGCGGAACGAACCAGCACAAATTGCCTGTCGGACAGGGCATCTACGATATGCACGCATCCGGGTTCGGCGCCGCGCCCTATCGCGATGGGGTCTCGACGGGTGGACACATGAATAACCCGACCGTGGGCATTTCAGATATCGAGAATATCGAGATGCAATATCCGTTCATGTATCTCAGCCGAAATCACATGCGTGACAGCGGCGGGTTCGGGAAATTCAGGGGCGGCCAGGGATTGCAGCGGCTCATCCTCGTGCGCGGCACCAAGGACCTGACGGTCAATTACTCACCTTATCATGGCATTCCAGGCGGGTGGGGGCTTTTCGGTGGTTTCCCCGCCGGCATTGGCGGCGACAAATACCGCGTCGATCCGGTGGACCTGGAGGGGAAATTCAAAACGTCCCGCTATCCGGTTGACCTCGTCACCGCCTCTCAGTGGGGAGAGGTGATTGCTCCAGACCTTCCGGCGCTCAAGCGCCTGGCGGTTCCCGAGGGCAGCCTGATTATCGATCCCGTGATGGTCGGCAGCGGCTATGGGGATCCTCTCGATCGTGACCCGGCGATGGTGCTGGATGACGTCTTCAACGATGTCGTTTCAAAGTCGTTTGCTACCTCGATCTACGGCGTAGTCCTCACCGCCGACGCCGGAGCGGTTGATGAAGCGGGTACGCGAAACCGGCGCGATGCGATGCGATCCGAGCGGCTGCGTGAATCCGCTCCCGTCACCGAGGGCATGAGTTCACGAAAGATGGCCGGTGCAATTCCCGTGATGCGCATTCACGAATGCCTCGAAGTTGTAAAATCTGACCATGGACTGGCGATCTCCTGCATGAAGTGCAGCAACGACTTCGGTCCGGCGAACGGCAACTACAAGCTGAACTCACTCTACCGCGTCATCGACAAGGATGCGTTGACAGGCCTTGCGCCGCCTTTGGGGCGCAAGTCAATTGGCGGCTATATCGAATATTGCTGTCCTGGCTGCGGCACTCTGCTCGACGTGGAAACCTATGCGCCGACGCTGGAGGGAGATGCGGTCCAACCGGTTTGGGACATCGAACTTTCGGACGAGGCACTCAAGCGCGCCTGTGAGCGAAATGTTCCCGTTGCAGCCGAGTGATCGGGGTCGCGGCGATACGTCATTATCCGCCACTGGGCTGCGCTGGCTTTGGAGGCCGAGACCGCGGAGTTACACGATCTCAGCTCCCACCATCCGAGCGGTGTCGACCCTCATCAGGCCGCCATTGCGGGGTCGACCCTGCATCCCAGTTGGTCACCCGACCCTCGGCAACGCCTTCGCACATGGATCAGATGGTGGCGCCACGCGGCAAAACGCAATGCGCCTGTGAATCGCCGCTTCATTTACATTTACACAACCTGCGCGCTTCGGAAGGCAATGCTGCGCTGCCTCCGTTCCTTGGCTCACCTTCCCACGGTCTCCAAGAACGCTGCGGCGCAATACTCCGCCGGGCGGCCATCGCAATCCGCGAATGAAGCGGCAAGCCGAATTGGATAGCTTCTGTGTCAACCCAGCTGCAACAATCGCGGCTTACTGCTGTAACGTCATCTGATGTACAACAGCATGAGGGAGGCCCCTCGGGGACACGCGAATGGATAGGCTCAAGGCCATCGATGCTTTCGTCCTGACGGCGAGATCTGGAAGTTTCGCCGGCGCGGCGCGACACCTGCGTGTATCGCGCGCCATGGTGAGCCGGCATGTCGCCGATCTCGAGGCGCATCTGGGCGTGCGCCTGTTTAACAGAACGACGCGAGAACTCAGCCTAACCGCGGCCGGCGAGCGATATCTGCGCGTTTGTAGCAACGTCTTGCAACAGCTTGAGCAGGAAGAAGCCAGCATCGCCAGTATCCAGAAAGAGATGCGCGGCGTTCTCAGGATTGTGGCGGTCAGATCATTCGGCGAACGCCACGTAGCCGCCGCCGTTGCCGAATTCAGCAAACAGCATCCAAGCCTTCGGATCGAATTGGAACTCGCACCTGGGACGCGGGCGCCGTTGCATCTGCACGACAATGGGTTCGACGTCGGCGTCAGCATTGCATCTGGCCGCACGCAGGATACGGTCACCCGGCGAATTGCCAGCTTTAACTGGGTGCTCTGCGCCAGCCCAGCCTACTTGAGCGGCGCGGGCAAACTGGAGACGCCCGTCGATCTCGTTCAGCACAGGACGCTGGTCAATCTTCGCCACTGCCCTAACGGTATCTGGACGTTTCACAACAACAGCAAGAAGGCCGAAGTCGCTGTCACGTCCGCTATTTCGGCTACGAATTTTTGGGCCATTCGTGAGGCGGTCCTTCTGGATGCGGGCGTCGCGATCCTTCCGTCCTTCTGCATCAAGCACGATGTCGAATCGGGCGCCATCGTTCGTGTTCTGCCTCGCTGGTCGATGAAGGATGGCCAGATAGATGCGGTCTATCCGCACTACGAACACGTGCCAAATAAGGTTCGCGCATTCACCAATCATCTCCGGCAAAAGTTTTCCGGCGCGCTCGAAATCGAACAATCGCCCCGCGAGAAAAAGTCCGCCTTCAGTGCTGAGTTCCAGTCGCAGAACGCCACACAACCGCACGGCGACGTAGCCGTTCTCGACGGAACCCATTGAGCAAGACAGCTCCAAAGCCAGGCGGCGCTGAAACGCTGCCGGTACCTTGTAA
>JAQGKN010000367.1 GCA_028290085.1 Hyphomicrobiales bacterium | reverse complement strand
CGCGGCTTCGCTTCTCCCGGTGGAGACCTTTGCATAACCCGTGTTGTTCAACACGCGTCGTCATTGCGAGGAGCGAAGCGACCAAGCAATCCAGGAGTCGCGAGACCGCTCTGGATTGCTTCGCTCCGCTCGCAATGACGGCAACGAGGTTCGTGCCCAATTTGGACCGGTTGCGCCCAGCTCTTACGCCAGTCTATCGGCGGCATGGCCTTAACGCTATAAAACTTGAACAGAGACCGGCAAAAGTCCGGCGCGCGGGAGGAATTTCATGGTCATTTCAAAACACATGGCGCGGAGTCTCTCCGCCACGATCTGCCTGATGGCGCTGAGCCTGCCCGCAGCCGCGCAGAAAGTGCGCGTCGGCATCGTCAACACTGGCAGCGACATCGGCATCTACATTGCCGACAAGAAGGGCTATTTCAAAGCCGAGGGGCTCGACGTCGAGACCATTTCATTCTCGACTGCTGCGAAGATGATTGCCCCGCTCGGCGCGGGCCAGCTCGAAGTCGGCGGTGGCACTGTGGCAGCCGGGCTCTACAATGCAGCGGCACGCAACATCGGCATCAAGATCGTGGCCGACAAAGGCTCGATCAAGCCGGGCTATAATTTCTCGTCGCTGATCGTCCGCAAGGACCTCGTCGATAGCGGGCGCTACAAGACGTTCAAGGACCTGAAGGGCATGAAGGTCGCCATCGCCGCCTATGGCACCGGCAATGCCGCGACGCTCAACGCGGCGCTGGAGCGTGGCGGCCTCAAGTGGAATGATGTCGAGACGCTGGAACTCGGCTTTCCGCAGCATGTCGCAGGCATGACCACCAAGGCCATCGATGCGAGCATCACCAACGAACCGCTGTCGAGCCTCGCCATCAGCAAAGGCATTGCGGTGAAGGCGCCCGACGACGAGAGCATCTATCCCGACCATCAGGTCGCGGTGATGCTCTACGCCACCAGTTTTGCGAAGACACAGCCGGAAGCAGCCGCCAAATTTATGCGCGCTTATCTCAAGGGCGTGCGCGATTACAATGATGGGCTCGCCAATGGCCGCATCGCCGGGCCCAACGCCGCCGAGGTCATCAAGATCCTCACCGAATACACGCCGGTAAAGGACGCCAGCATCTACACGGACACGACGCCGAATGCCTGCGATCCCGATGGGCGCGTCAATCTTGTGAGCCTGCGGCGCGACCTCGCCTTCTTCAAGGAACAGAAATGGGTCGATAGCCCAGATGTCACGGCGGACTCCATGATCGACATGAGTTTTGCCGAACAGGCGGTGAAGGAGCTCGGCGCCTACAAGCCCAGGACCGCAAAATAACCGCGCAATACCTCTGAAAGAGGCAGAACGAATGACGATTGCAATTGTCGGCGGAGGCATCGCAGGCCTCTGCCTCGCACTCAATCTGCACCGCCGGGGCATCGACTGCCGAGTGTATGAGCGCGTTTCGCAGGTCAAGGAGCTGGGCGTCGGCATCACGATGCTGCCTCACGCCATGCGCGAGTTCGCCGCGCTCGGCCTCGCCGAGGAACTCGAAGCGCAGGGCATCGAGAATCTCGAAAGCTGCTTCTACAACCGCTTCGGCCAGCTCATCTACAAGGAGCCGCGCGGCCGCTATGCTGGCTATGAAATGCCGGAAGTGGGCATTCATCGTGGCCGCCTGCACCTGACGCTCTACAACGCCGCCGGGGCGCGCCTTGGGCAGGGTCGTATCATCCTGGATCATCGCTGCATCGGCTTCACGCAGGATGCCGACGGCGTCGATGTGCATTTCGAAACGGGCGGGACGACGAAAACGGTTCGTGCCGACGCCCTCATCGCCTGCGAGGGCGTCAATTCGACCGTCCGCAAGCAGCTCTATCCCGACGATCAGGTGGCCTTCGCGGGCATCAACACATGGCGCGGCGTCACACGCCGCAAGCCGATCCTGACAGGCCGTTCCTACATTCGTATCGGCTCGATTCACACCGGCAAGATCGTAATCTATCCCATCGTCAACAACGTGGACCATCAGGGCAACCAGCTCATCAACTGGATGGCCGAGATCCAGGGCGACGCCTTCGAGAAGAACGATTGGAACGAGGCGGGCAAGCTCGAGGATTTCTACCACATCTACGAGAAGTGGAACTTCGACTGGCTGGATGTCGCAGCGCTCATCCGCGATGCCGACATGATTCTCGAATACCCGATGGTAGACAAAGATCCGCTGAAGCAATGGACCTATGGCCGCGTGACACTGGCGGGCGACGCTGCCCATCCCATGTATCCACGCGGCTCGAACGGCTCGGCGCAGGGCGCCATCGATGCCCGCACGCTGGCCGATTGTCTGGCACGCGAGCCGAGCGTACCTGCCGCTCTGAAAGCTTATGAAGCTGCGCGTCTCGGGCCGACATCCAACGTCGTGCTGACCAACCGGTCGAACCCGCCGGACTTTATCAATATCAAGGTGGAGGAACTGGTCGGCGACAAACCGTTCGACCATCTCGATCGCTACATCACGCAGGACGAGCTGCGCAAGATGTCGGACGATTATAAGAAGGTCGCGGGTTTCGCGCTGCCCGCTGCAAGCTGAGCGTCATTGCGATGAGCGTAGCGACGCGGCAATCCAGGTGTCGCAAGACCCTACTGGATTGCTTCGCTTCGCTCGCAATGACGGCAACCGGCTTAAGTGCCCCTCAGCCCATCTCAGCAAAAACGTCCTCGCCGCGCATTTCCACGCGGTAGGTCTTCAGCGCGATGGAGCAGGGCGCCAGCGTCGGCTTGCCGGTAGGCACGTGGAACGCACCGAAATGCATGGAGCATTCGATTTCGTCGCCCATGAGTTCGCCCTCGGAGAGGCTGGACAGGCCATGGGTGCAGCGATCGTCGGTGACGTAGAACTGCCCGTCGATGTTGTAGACGGCCACGCCGCTGTCGCCGATCTCGACGCGCTTGACCTTGCCGGGGTCCAGTTCCGACGTCTTGCAAATGAAAATCATGCTTTCCGACACTTCAATCCTCCGTCGCTGGGCGCGCGCTCTTGTAGGGCCTGAAACGGCCCCACGGCAAGCGTCGCCCAGCCGAGCGGCATTAAGCGGTCGCGGCGACCGTGCGGCTGATCTTCTCCAGCAGCAGCTGATGCGCCCTGTCGATCACGTCGTCGATGGAGGGTGTGCGCGCCAGAATGCGGGCTGCGGCTGCCGAGACCTCGTCGCGGGTCGGCAGATGAGGCGCGGGCAGGGCGGCCAACACGTCGGCGGCGCGATGCTGGGCATCGGCCAGACGGGTGCGCAGGTCCGCCGCATTCGGCAGGGCCGCAAGGGCATGGTTCACCCGCGCGGCGATCTGCTCGACGTTGAATGTTGCCACCACGTCGGCAGCAGCCTTGTTGACGACGCGCGCCCCCAGCTTGTGCTCATTCCTCAGCACGGCTTCCGGCGGGCACTTCAGATCCCAGACCACGCCGAGTTTTGAGAGGCCGAGCAGGATGTAATAGGTCGGATCGACCTCCCACCAGCGGAAGCCCTGACGCACGCTCGACTGGTAGGCGTGGTGGTTGTTGTGCCAGCCCTCACCCATGGTCATCAAGGCGAGC
>JAQGKN010000329.1 GCA_028290085.1 Hyphomicrobiales bacterium | reverse complement strand
CTTCGACATCACCGAACAACGCCGCCTGGAAGCTGCACTGCGCCAAAGCCAGGAGGACATGCGGGTTCGCCTGCGTGAACTCGAAGCGCTCTACGCAAGTGCGCCGCTTGGCATTGGCATGCTGGATAGCAACCTCAAATTTGTCCGCATGAACTCGGCCATGGCTGAAATCAGCGGCGTCGCGGAGACGGAATGCGCCGGGCGAGGGGTGTTCGACGCGCAGCCTGACCTTCGCACCCGCGCCGAACGCGCCATGCGTGAAGTGCTCGAAACGGGGCGGGCGGTACGCGACGAGGAATATCAGATCGAGTCAGCGACCTCTCCCGGTGAGTTGCGGGACCTTGTCGAGATTTTCTATCCGGTGCGGGACGCCGGCGGCGGCACGATCGGGCTCGGCGTCATCAGCAAGGACGTGACGGAGCGCAGGCGCGCTGAAGATCAGGCAGCAAAGGCGAATGCAGCTTTGCGTCGGACGCTCGAATTGTTGTTTCTGGCGCTCCGCACAGCCGGTGTTTCCGTCTTCGCGCAGGATGAGATCCTTCGTTACACTTGGATTGGCGGCGATTTGTTCGGACAGCACTCTTCGGAGGCGGTTGGGGTGTCGGATGTCGACGTATTGCCCCATGATCTCGTCGCACCCATCGTGGCCATGAAAAAGCGGGTCTTGAAAACGGGTGAGCCCGCGCATGCAGATCTGCCCTACGTGGTCGACGGGAAGAACAAGTGGTGCAATTTTCGCGTCGAGCCCTGGTTCGACGAGAGTGGCGCAGTGACGGGGCTGCTGGGGGCCGTGAGCGACATCTCCGAGCGCAAGTCCAGTGAGCAGCACGTC
Source organism: Hyphomicrobiales bacterium (assembly GCA_028290085.1). Classification (GTDB taxonomy): domain Bacteria; phylum Pseudomonadota; class Alphaproteobacteria; order Rhizobiales; family Beijerinckiaceae; genus Terripilifer. Next base: position 3,219 of record JAQGKN010000329.1, on the reverse strand, counting down.
CGGACATTGATGCACGAGCTCGCGCATCGATCGAAGAATCTTCTGACCGTGATTCAGGTCATGGCCCGTCGCTCGGCGGCACCGGGGCTGAGCAGCCAGGACTTCGTGGAATCATTCGTCGAGCGGCTTTCAGGCATTGCGCAATCGCACGATCTTCTGGCGCGTGACGACTGGCGCGGCATCAGCATTCACGAACTCATGGCGTCCCAGGTCGGACATCTCGATGACGGTCTCAGCACGCGCTTCAGGATTTCGGGCCCCGACGTCGTCTTGACCGCAGTCGCCGCGCAAAATCTCGGGATGGCGCTGCATGAACTCGCAACCAACGCCGCCAAATACGGGGCTCTGTCTTGTCAGGCCGGTCTTGTCACCGTTGAATGGCGCTTTATGCCGGAAGGTGAGCGCACTCGTCTGCAGTTGACGTGGACCGAGCGCGGCGGCCCGCCCGTGACGGCCCCGAAGCGCCGTGGCTTTGGCCGCCTCGTTATCGAAACCATTGCGGGGCGGGCGTTGAGCGGACGTGTGAACCTCACTTTCGATCCCGAGGGCGTGGTCTGCCGGATCGATGCGGCGGCGGATGATACGGTTCTGGTGGGCAATTCGCCTCGCCGCGATACCAGAGCTTGAAAGCGTCCAATGTATCGGCCACGGTAACGCGTCGATTTCTTGAAGGACACTTTGTATGGACCAGCCTTTGTCTGTCATGGGGACGCCGGGCGTCGGCTTTTTCTCGCTTCTACTGATCGGCGCTTTGGCGGGCTGGATCGCGGAGCGTGTAACGCGTTCCGATCACGGCCTGCTCACCATTATTCTCGTGGGCATAGCGGGCTCCTTCGTCGGCTCAAGGCTGGCGGAAGCGCTGGACGTGCGACTGAACGGCTTTCTCGGTCATTTGATCGCCGCTGCCGTGGGCGCTGTGCTTGTGCTCTGGCTGTGGCGGGCTTTTCGCGGCCGTCGCGCAGAACCGCTCGACGGTGGGCCGATGACGCGCTGACAAGCGTAACACTGCGCGCTGCACATGGCCGGTCCGCGTGCACGCGGGTTGGCGTGCGGCACGAATGGTCGTAAACCGGAGCGATCAACAAGCGAGACGTCAATGGCTCTGGTTCTGGACCTGCTGAACAACGATCCCCGCAAGGCGCGTGGCGCAGGCGATGCGCCGCGCCACCCCGAGAAGGCGCATCGCCCGGATCAGCCCGTGCTGCGCAAGCCGGACTGGATCCGCGTGAAGGCGCCTGGGTCTCCCAAATGGGCTGAGACTCATAAGATTGTAAAAGAGAACGGCCTCGTCACGGTGTGCGAAGAGGCTGGCTGCCCCAATATCGGCGAGTGCTGGGAGAAAAAGCACGCCACGTTCATGATCATGGGCGACACCTGCACGCGCGCCTGCGCCTTCTGCAACGTCAAGACCGGCATGCCCGGCCCGCTGGACGCGCGTGAGCCCCAGCATATTGCCGAGGCCGTGGCCAAGCTTGGGCTGTCGCACGTGGTCATCACCTCGGTCGATCGCGACGATCTGGCCGACGGCGGCGCCGATCATTTTGCCAAGGTCATCCGTGCGATTCGTGAGCTGTCGCCGAAGACGACGATTGAAATCCTGACGCCGGATTTCCTCCGCAAGGAGGGAGCGCTCGAGATCGTCGTCGCTGCGCGTCCCGACGTGTTCAACCACAATCTGGAAACTGTGCCGTCGAAATATCTGACGGTGCGGCCCGGCGCCCGTTATTTCCACTCGATCCGCCTGCTTCAGCGCGTGAAGGAAATCGACCCGTCGATCTTCACAAAATCCGGCATCATGGTGGGTCTTGGCGAAGAGCGGCATGAAGTGCTGCAATTGATGGACGATTTGCGCTCGGCGGAGGTGGATTTCCTTACGATCGGCCAATATCTCCAGCCGACGCGCAAGCATCATCCCGTTGTCCGCTTCGTGACGCCGGAAGAATTTGCCTCCTTCGACACAGTGGCGCGCGCAAAGGGATTCCTGCTTGCATCCGCTTCGCCTCTCACGCGTTCCTCCCATCATGCGGGCGAGGATTTCGCGCGGCTGAAGGCGGCGCGAGAGGCTAAAACCGGGGTCTAGGGAGAGGTCCATGTATCACGCGCGCCGGATCGAGTTGGAGCCGCCGCGACGCGTGATGGTGATCGGCAGTCCCGGCTCCGACAAGGCGAGCCTTTGCAGGGAAATCGCGACGCGCCTGAAGCTGCCGCTCATCGCGCTCGATCAGGAATATTGGAAGCCCGGCTGGACGCGACCCGATCCTGCGGAATGGCGCGCCCGGGTCGCAGCTCTCGCCGAGCAGGACGAGTGGGTCATTCAGGGGACCTATCCCTCGACCATTGAAATACGGGCGGCGCGTGCCGACTGGATTGTCTGGGTCGATCTGCCTATGCCGGTATGCTTCACGCGCAAGTTGCGAGAAATGCTCGCCGCCCGGAGCCAGAAGACGCCCGAAATAGCGCCGGGATGCCCGCGCCGGTTCGATGCCTCGCTTCTTCGGTTCATCTGGAGCTTTCCGGCGGTTGTCGCACCCCGTATCGCAGCGCTGATCGCCCGCGAGCGTCGCAACCGGACAATTTTCATCCTGCGTTCGAAGCATGAGAGGGACGAGTTTCTGGCCAAGGTGCCGACGCTCGGGGGGATGGGCCACGACGCTGCGGGTGAGACGCCCGAGAGCTGAAGGGTGCAAGCGGTTCCAAACTGCACGTCCCGGGGTTTCTCCACGGCCCCGTCATGCTATGAGAGCCCGGCACCTGATCGGGATCATCCATGCCTTCCTTCAGCACGACGCGCCGCGTCCGCCACGTGGCGTCCAAGATGTTCGACCTTGTCGCGGATGTGGAATCTTATCCGGAGTTCCTGCCCCTCTGTCAGGGCCTGCGCGTGCGCCGCCGCGTCGAGAGCGGGGAGGGCGTGCAGATCGTCGTCGCGGAGATGCAGGTCGGCTATAAGGCGATCCGCGAGACCTTTACGAGCCGGGTGACGCTCGATCGTCCGCGCATGCGGATACTTGTCGAATATGTCGACGGGCCCTTCAGCCACCTTGAGAATCGCTGGACCTTTCGCGATACGGACGAAGGCATGTCGGACGTTGATTTCGCGATCAGCTACGAATTTCGCAGCCGCACGCTCGGCCTTCTGATGGGCGCGATGTTCGACACCGCGTTCCGCAAGTTTGCTGAGGCGTTCGAGGCGCGGGCCGACGCGATTTATGGCGCGCC
>JAQGKN010000328.1 GCA_028290085.1 Hyphomicrobiales bacterium | reverse complement strand
GAATTTCCGGGCGTCTACCAGACCTGCCGCGATGCCGGCATCGACCCGGCGCGCGAACTCATTCCTGTCTGCCCCGCAGAGCACTACCACATGGGCGGCATCTGGACGGACGCCCGCGGACGCACGTCGCTTGGCGGTCTTTGGGCTGTTGGCGAAGTCGCATCGACCGGCGTCCATGGCGCCAATCGTCTCGCTTCGAACTCGCTGCTCGAAGCCGTCGTCTTTGCAGCGCGTATCGCCGAGGATCTCTCCGAGCGGCCCGAAAAGGAATTCGACATCGGGCCCGTCGAGAGTTTCCTGCGCAGCCGCGTTTCCATCGCGCAGCCGTCCACTCAGCCTCACCTCGAGGACAAGCTGCGCGAGACCATTGCGACTTATTGCGGCGTCGAGCGCGATGAAGCCGGGCTGAAGCGTGCGCTCGGCATTCTCAGCACGCTTGAGCAGGAAGCGCGTGATTCGCTGCTGCGGCAAATGTGCGTGGCGGCGCTGCTGGTGGTCGCCTCCGCCCTCGTGCGCCGGGAAAGTCGCGGGGGACATTTCCGTACAGATTTCCCTGTGAGCGATCCCGAGCAGGCTCGCCGGTCACGGATGACATTGCGCGAGGCCCGCCGCATCGCCGCGGGCCTGTGAGCCCTCCAAAATGTCATCGTCAGAACGGCATCATGGGAGCCTGCTCCCCTTGCCGGAGAAGCGCAAAACGGCCATGTTCGCAGTGAAGGGTCAGGCCTCCAGGGCCCCGTGACCATGGCCCGGTCAGGCCGATCGAGAGATCAATCAGAAAGATGTCGCCCGTGTCGCAAAACCTTCGTCCGGCCACGCTTGTTTCCTTCCAGAGCGCCAAGCATTGCATCGCGGCGAGCATCGCTGCTCTGGTTCTTTGGGCACCGGCGGCCGAAGCGCAGGCGAGGCAGGTCGCCTCCATCTCCGCGCCCTTCGACTTGAGCATGAGCGCTGCTGGCACCTATCTCTCGGCCTACTCGGCAGGCGCCCAGCGCGACACTGCCGCAGCCGCGACTTTCTTTCGCGAAGCGCTTCGCTTCGATCCGCGCAATGCCGAGCTGATGGAGCGCGCCTTCGTGGCCGCTCTCGCCAATGGCAATGTGGACGACGGCTTCGCGCTGGCGGACAAGCTCCTGCAGCGCGATCCGAAGAACGGTCTGGCCAATCTCGTCACCGGCGTGAAGGCGATGAAGGGCAAGCGTTTCGTGGTCGCGCGCGGCTCCTTCGCCAAGGGCGGGGGCGGACGCCAGCGCGACATTACCGCGACCTTGCTGACGGGCTGGAGCTATTTCGGCTCCGGCGACAGCAAACGCGCCATCGAGACGCTCGATAAGCTCAAGGACGCGCGCTTCGGCCTGTTCCGCGACTACCATGTCGCCCTGATGGCCGACCTCGCCAACCAGCGCGCAGAAGCGGTCAAGCGCATCAAGGCCGCCTATGAAGCCGAGAAAACCACGCTGCGTGTGGTTGATGCTTACGCGCGCATCATGGCCCGCAGCGGCGATGTCGTGGAAGCCAAGCGTGCTTACGACGCGTTCGATCAATTGCTGCCTCGCCATCCCATCATTCGCGCTGGGCTCGCGGAGCTTGCGAGCGGCAAGCCGATGGGCCCCGTCGTCAACGATGCGGAGCAGGGCGCTGCCGAAGTTCTCTATGGTCTGGGATCGGTTGGCGGCAGCCAGAATGACGAGCTTGCCGCGATGATCTACCTCCGGCTCGCGCTCTACATGGATCCGAAGAACGCACTGGCTGTCGTCACGCTGGCCGACGTCTACGAGCGGCTGAAGCAGAACGATCAGGCCATCGACGTCTACAAGATGGTTCCCGCCAGCTCGCCGCTGAAGGACAATTCGGAAATCCAGGTCGGCCTGCTGCTGGAGACCGCGGGACGCAGCGAAGAAGCGCAGAAACATCTCGGCGCGCTCGCCGACGCGCACCCCAAGGATCCGGAAACGCTTCTCGCTCTGGCCAATCTGCAGCGCTCCCGCAAGCAGTTCGTCGAAGCCGCTGACACCTACACGCGTGTGCTTGAGGTATCTGGGGGCGGCAAGACCGATTGGTCGACGCTCTATTTCCGCGGCGTCTCCTACGAGCGCCAGAAGAAATGGCCGCTTGCCGAAGCGGATTTCCGCAAGGCGCTCGAATATTATCCCGACCAGCCGATGGTCCTGAACTATCTCGGCTATTCGTTGGTCGACCAAGGCCTGAAGCTCGACGAAGCTTTCAAGCTGCTGCGTCGCGCCGTCGAACTCCGCCCGACCGACGGCTATGTCATCGACAGTCTGGCCTGGGCTTATTACCGGCTCGGCCAGTTTCCGGAGGCTGTGCGCGAGCTCGAAAAGGCTATCGAACTCAAGCCTGCGGATCCCGTCATCAACGACCATCTGGGCGACGCCTACTGGCGCGTTGGACGCAAGCTCGAAGCGCGCTTCCAGTGGAACCATGCGCGCGATCTCAATCCCGAGCCCGAAGAGCTGCCCAAGATCCTCGCCAAGATCGACAACGGCCTGACCGACGAGCCCGCGCCGGCAGCTGCCAGCATCGACCCCCCGAAGGTGGAAGAGCCAAAGAACGGCGGCTGACGGGCCTTTTTGCGAATGTCCGCACTGATTGAACGCGCGCCGGCCAAGGTCAATCTGACCTTGCATCTGCTGCGCCGCCGCGCCGACGGCTGGCACGATCTGGAAAGCCTGGTCGCTTTCGCGGGTTGCGGCGACACGCTCACCCTCGAGCCCGGCGCGCAGACGTCGCTCGCCGTTGATGGGCCAACCGCGCAGGCGGCGGGTGCCGTGGACGACAATCTCGTGCTGAAGGCCGTGCGCGCCTTGCAAGCGCGGGTGCCGGGGCTCCTGGCAGGCGCCTTTCATCTCACCAAGCGGCTACCTGCGGCGGCGGGTATCGGGGGCGGCTCGTCGGATGCGGCTGCGGCGCTGCGACTTCTCGCCCGTGCCAATACCATCGCTTTCGATGATCCGCGCCTGCTCGAGGCTGCGCGGGAGGTCGGCTCGGACGTTCCCGTCTGCCTCGACCCACATGCGCGCATGATGTCGGGACGCGGCGAAACGCTGGGGCCTGCGCTGGCCTTGCCGCCGCTTTTCGCCGTGCTCGTCAATCCGCGCGTGCCGCTGGAAACGAAACTGGTCTTCGCCCGAATCGGTCTCGCGCCGGGAGAAGAGCTGGGCTTCGGCAAACATCCGACTGTCGCACGGGGGCTTTCAATCGATGTGCTGATCCCGCTGCTAAAACGCGGGCGCAATGACATGGAGGATGCAGCCAGCGTGCTCGCCCCCATCGTCGGTCACGTCATTGCGGTATTGTCTGCGGCGCGCGGTTGCAAACTCGCGCGCATGTCCGGATCGGGCGCGACATGTTTTGCGCTCTTCGAGAATTGCCGCGCGGCGGCGCGCACAGCCGCCGTCATCCGTCGCGATCATCCGGAATGGTGGGTGAAGGCGACAGTGCTGCGCTAGGGCTGATCGAAGAAGAGGCGAATCGCTTCTCCGCCGCGTCATTGCGAGGAGCGAAGCGACCTGGCAATCCAGGAGTCGCAGGACCGCACTGGATCGCTTCGCTCCGCTCGCAATGACGGCAACGAGTCATGCGCTTCGAAATCCTCGTTCCCGACCGCCTTACACAGTAATTTGGCTACCGATCTCGACGACACGGCCCGTAGGAATCTGGAAATAGGTGCTCGCATCGGCCGCGTTATGCGCGAGCAGGATGAACAGATTGTCCTGCCACAAAGGCATGCCGCCATGTCGCGACGCCTTGATCGAACGGCGCGACAGGAAGAACGACGTCGACATGATGTCGAAC
>JAQGKN010000262.1 GCA_028290085.1 Hyphomicrobiales bacterium | reverse complement strand
GGGACTCGGGTTCATTCCGGCAGTGCTGTTTGGCTCCGCGACTTTGGCTCCCGACCTGAGTCTGGTCCCCCCAGGCGCCACACTCGTAACAAGCCTATTCCTGCACGCGGGCTTTGCCCATGTTACCGGAAACATGCTGTTTCTCTGGGTTTTCGGTGACAACGTCGAAGACGCCATGGGGTCGCTGCGTTTTCTGGTTTTCTACCTGCTTTGTGGCATCTCGGCCTCACTGACCTATGCGCTAATGGCACCGACATCCCAGTCGCCGCTGATCGGCGCGTCCGGCGCGGTTTCGGGCGTTGTGGTCGCCTATCTGCTGCTCTACCCGCGCGCGAACGTGCTCGGACTGATCTTCGCGTGGCTGCCGTTGCGAATCCGCGCCTTCTGGCTGATCGGCGGATGGGTCCTGTTCCAGCTGGGGTCGGCCATCTTCAGCCCTGATGCGGGTGTCGGCTGGTGGGCGCACGTCGGCGGCATGCTGGCCGGAGTTGTCCTTACACCTCTCCTGAAACGGCGCGATGTGCCACTCTTCGGCACGCGCATTGCGTAAGCTGATCCACAGCCTCCCACATCGACGTGGGTCTGCGTTGACTTGGGTCGGGGTGACGATTACCAAAACCCAGCTCGTCCGTGAGCGCGCCAGCGCCATTTCCGGATCGATCCGATTTCAGGCTCGCATATAGGGCTAGACGTTCAGACTCAGGGAGTTCGACATGAAAGTTCTGGTCCCGGTCAAACGGGTGGTCGATTACAATGTCAAGATCCGTGTCAAATCCGACGGATCGGGCGTTGAACTCGCCAACGTCAAAATGTCGATGAATCCATTCGACGAAATCGCCGTCGAAGAAGCCTTGCGTCTCAAGGAAGCCGGCAAGGCCACCGAGGTCGTCGTCGTGTCCATCGGACCGGCGCAGGCCGCAGAAACGATCCGCACAGGCCTCGCCATGGGCGCCGATCGCGGCATCCTCGTGAAGGTCGACGGGGCCGTTGAGCCGCTGGCGGTCGCCAAATTACTGAAGGCTATCGTCGAGGCTGAACAGCCGGGCCTCGTTATCATGGGCAAGCAGGCCATCGATGACGATTGTAACCAGACCGGTCAGATGCTCGCCGCGTTGCTCGGCTGGGGTCAGGGCACCTTCGCTTCCAAGGTCGAGCTCGCCGAGGGCACGGTTGATGTGACGCGCGAGGTCGACGGAGGACTTCAGACGGTCAGCCTCAAACTGCCCGCCATCGTCACCACCGACCTGCGCCTCAACGAACCGCGCTATGCTTCTCTGCCCAACATCATGAAGGCGAAGAAGAAGCCCATCGACGAGAAGACCGCCGCCGATTATGGCGTGGACGTGTCTCCCCGCCTTTCGGTTCTGAAGACATCGGAGCCCCCGGGCCGCAAGGCCGGTGTGAAGGTTGCCGACGTCGCCGAACTTGTGTCGAAACTGAAGAACGAAGCAGGAGTGCTGTGATGGCGACGCTTCTTTTGGCTGACATCAACAAGGGCCAGCTCGGCGATGCCACCGCCAAGGCGCTGACCGCAGCCCGCGCGCTCGGTGGCCCCGTCCACGTACTGGTTGCTGGCGCGAGCACCGACGCGGCATCGCACGCCGCCTCCAAATTGGAAGGTGTCGACAAAGTCCTCGTCGCAGATGCGGCCGGCTACGAACATGGTCTCGCCGAGCCGCTGGCCGCGCTGATCGTGTCGCTCAGCGGCAATTATGACGCGCTCGTCGGCAGCGCCACATCGACCGCGAAGAATGTCATGCCTCGCGTCGCCGCTCTGCTTGACGTGATGCAAATCTCCGAAATCACCAGGGTTGTCGCGCCCGACACGTTCGAGCGTCCGATCTATGCCGGAAATGCCATCCAGACCGTGCAGTCGAAAGACGCGAAAAAGGTCATCACCGTCCGCACGGCCGCTTTCCAGGCGACGGGCGAGGGCGGCAGCGCCTCGGTCGAGGCCGTCGCGGCAGCACAGGATCCCGGCGTCTCCACCTTCAAGGGCGAGGCTCTGGCCACCTCCGACCGGCCTGAACTGACGTCGGCGCGTATCATCATCTCGGGTGGCCGCGCCATGCAGAATGCAGAGAATTTCAAAACCTATATAGAGCCGGTCGCCGACAAGCTCGGCGCTGCCATGGGCGCCTCGCGCGCGGCCGTGGATGCAGGATATGCGCCCAATGACTGGCAGGTCGGCCAGACAGGCAAGGTGGTCGCCCCTGATCTCTACATCGCGGTCGGCATTTCTGGCGCCATCCAGCATCTGGCCGGCATGAAGGATTCCAAGGTTATCGTCGCCATCAACAAGGATGAGGACGCGCCGATCTTCCAGGTCGCGGACTACGGCCTGGTTGCAGATCTCTACACCGCCCTTCCCGCTCTCGCCGCCGAATTGGGCAAGAGCTCCTAATGATCATCTAGACGGTTCGCGCACATGGCCTATGATCGCGCGTCTTCCGTCGGGTGGAGTGACAGGACCTCATGAGCATCGACATTCGCAAACTCGGC
>JAQGKN010000254.1 GCA_028290085.1 Hyphomicrobiales bacterium | reverse complement strand
CCCGAGCGAAGCCGCGGGGCGTCACCAACAGGTAGGATTCGCGCAACAGTTCGAGATGCTGGAAGCCGGGCGTCTCGTCGAAAGCGTCGGAGGTGAAGGCGATGTCGATGTCGCGATTGGCGAGGTCCAGGGCATGATTGATGGTCATGCCGCGCGTGATCGTGACATTGTCGGCGGACAGAGCTTTGTTCTGCACGGCGCGCAGAATGGCCGGCACAAGATGTTTGGCGAAGGTCGACAGCATCGCGATCCGCAGATGCGGCAGGTTTCCCGCCGCCGCCTGCCGCACTTCGGAGCGCATTTGCCGCGCCTCCAGCAGCAGGGCGCCCGCCCGGTTTTTCAGAGTCAGCCCCGCAGGCGTGAGCCGCAGGGGCCGCACATCGCGGTAGAACAAGGGCGTGCCGAATTCGGTTTCGAGCAGCTTGATCTGCTGTGAGATCGCCGATTGCGTGATGTGCAGTCGCACAGCGGCGGCCGTCATGCTGCCGGTGTCGGCGACACCCATGAAGATGTCCAGGCTCTTCAATAGGTCGAAATCGCGGGTCGGTGCGTCCGCAAGCATCAGCTGCGCCATTTGAAAGCCTCCGATGTGCCCTGAACCGGGCGTGAAACCCAGCATCACACTACAAGCGAAAATCGGGCCGCGGCGCGACTCAGTCTATGGCTGCGAAGAGCTCATGGGGCGATACCAGGCGTTTCGACAGACCCTGCTCGAACACGTAGCGGCATATAGCGTCGATCGCCGGGCGGTTGGCATCGAGGCCGTAGGAGAAGAAATCCGGGCCGAAAGTGCGCACCGATTCCTCCACCGCCTGGATCAGGAACGGTAGCGAGAGATGCAGCGCGTCAGTGTCGTAGAGCCCGTGCAGGGCCGCATCCTTGGCGCGTGAAAAGGCCGTGTAGAGCGCCTTCGCGACCCAAGGGTTTGCGCGGTGCACATCCTCGCGCATCACGACGATATGCATGACCGGAAAGATCTTCGTGCGGGTGAAATAATCTATCTCGGCGGCCTTCGAATCCGAAAAAAGCCGGGTGATCCACGGCTCGCCGCGCACGAAACTCTCCGGCAGGTCCTGCGTCATGAGCGCATCGACCTTGCCGTCCCTCAGCATGGCATCCAAAGTCTGGCTCTCGCTCAGCAGTGTGACGCACGTGTCAGCGGCTGCATTGTCAGGCCGGGTGCTGCGCATCGGCACGTTGATGCCGCCGATGAACCAATCGAGATCACGGGCATGGATGCCGTATTCGTCCTGCAGCTGACCGCGCGCGAAAACGAGTGCGGTCGAGGCATAGCGCATCGTGCCGACACGCTTGCCGCGGAGGTCGCGGGGCGTCGCAATCCCGGACCCTTCGCGCACGTAGATGCAATCGTGCCGGAACATCTTGGAGAGCATCACCGGGATAGCGACCAGCGGGCAGCGGTCGTGGCCCTTCAGCGCGACGAAATTGGCCAGCGACATCTCGGAAACATCGAACTCTCCGGTCGCCAGCATCCGCTCGAAGGCGACGCGTGGCCGCATCACCTTCACATCGAGATCTATGCCGTCCGGCTTGATGCTGCCGTCGATGAGCGCCCGCGTCCGGTCATAGGTCCAGCAGGCGAGGGAGAGGGGTAGATCGGCCATGAAGATCCGCTCGCTAGGCCGCGTCGGTGCGGCGGTGAATGAAGGTGACGATATGTTCCAGCGCGTCGCGCGAAGCCGCCGAACTCGGGTTCTTGGTGATGAACGTGTGCGCCTCGCCCGGGAACGTATGAAACTCCAGGTCGCCGCCCGCGGTGCGAAAGGCCGCCGCGAACCGATCCGACATGCCCGGTGCCAGAATCACGTCGGCATCGCCCTGAATCAGCAGTGTTGGTGGCAGGGTGGCCGCCTCGCCTTCGGTTACAATGCGCTGCGGACTACCCAGGGACATGGTGGCCTCGTCGGGCCAATAGGCGTTGTGGCTCTGGACGTGAATGTCCATCTTGCGCTCGATGGCATAGGCATAGCGCGCGGGTGGATCCGACACGGGCCAGCACAGCACCATGAAGGCGAGATCGGCGCTGACGCCACTCATTTCGGCCGGATGATCCTGCCGGTAGGCGGGGGCATCGGGATTGAGCCCGTTCAGTGCAAGCTGGTGGCCGCCGCTCGACGTGCCGATCCCGCCGATCCAGTCAGGCCGGATTTCATATTCGGCCGCATGCGCGCGCAGCCAACGGATCGCCAGATTGATGTCGGCGACAGGCACCGGATATTGCACGAGTGGCGGCATGCGAAAATCGAGCGCCATCACCACGACGCCGGAAGCCGCGACGGCCTCGTCGATGCAGGCGTTGGTCAGCCGCGTTTCCGAACACCAGCGCCCGCCATGCACGTCAATGACGGCAGGGTGGGGCCCCGGCGTGACAGGGCGGTAGAGCCGCGCCAGCAAAGTCATGCCGCCGGGGCTATGGTAGGTCACGTCCTCGATGGTGAAGTCAGCCGCCATGGGACCTCTCCTCAACGGGTCAGACGTGGCCAAACGTCTTGAGGGCATCTGCAAGAGACAGGCCGTTAAGCAATTCGGCGCGAATCTGCACTTCCTTCGCCGTCAACTCCTCGGCGCGGACAAGCACCGCCTCGATGATCGCTGCAGGAATGACGATCACGCCGTCCTCGTCGCCCAGGACGAAGTCGCCCGGCGTCACCGTCACGAATTTCGTCGTGGCGCCGCGGATTTCCACGGGGATCTGCCAGGCATTCACCTTCCACCGTCCGATGGACTGCACCGGCGTGCGATAGCGGGCGAAGACCGGGATCTTGTGATGGCCGAGCCAGCGCACGTCGCGAATGCCGCCATCGACCAGCGCGCCGACAGCGCCGCGCTCTTTCATGCCGATGGCGATCAGCTCGCCGAAATAGCAGATGCCCTCGCCATCGCCGCTCCAGACGGAAATCTCATCCGCGCTGATCCCCTGGCAGGCGCGCATCTTTTCGGCGTCGCCGCCGAGCGGATAGGGCGTCATCTGGCCACGGATCGTATAGGCGAAACCCGCGATCTGTCCGCCATCCTGCGGGAAGGGCGAGAATTCCGCCGCGAGCCCCTGGTTGGGAAAGCCCATCTCGTCGAGCACGTCGGCGACATTCGACGTGTCGACCTTCATGAACCGGCTGCGAATGTCCTGGCGTTCTGTCGGCTGCATGAGAAAGGCCCTTAAATGCTGGCGATATAGCCGCCGTCGATCCGCAGGATCGAGCCGGTGACATAGGAGGCGCGCGCGCTGGCGAGGAAGGTCACGACATCTGCATATTCTTCCGGCGTGCCGTAGCGCCCAACCGGAATCGAGCCGACGCTTTGCGCCACCACCTGATCGAGACTGAGCTTTTCACGCGCTCCTTTGGCCTCGTCGAGTTGCTGGATGCGCGGTGTCGCGACGCGGCCCGGAAGCACGACATTGGCCGTGATGCCGTCGGGTGCGACCTCGCGGGCGAGCGTCTTCGACCATCCCACAAGAGTGGAGCGCAACGCGTTGGAGACGCCGAGATTGGGGATGGGCGCGATCACGCCCGACGACGTGCTCGTGACGATGCGGCCCCATTTCTTCGCGCGCATCGCGGGAAGCGCGCGGTCGGTGATCTTGATGACAGAGAGCACCATGCTCTGGAATTGCTTTTCCCACTGCTCAACGGCGACATTGGCGGCAGTGCTCGGCGGCGGACCGCCGGTGTTGTTGATGAGAATATCGACGGTACCGAGCTCAGCCTCGATACGCGCGAAATTGGCCTCGATCACATCGAGCTGGGAGAGATCCCACTGGATCTCCAGCATCTTCACGCCACTCGCTTTCGCAGGCGCGACCGATCTGGACAAAGCCGCCGCATCGATATCCGCCACGGCGATATGCACGCCCTCGCCTGCGAGCGTGCGCGCAATGGCGCCGCCCAATCCACCGCCCGCGCCCAGCACGAGCGCGACCTTGCCAGCTATGCCGAGATCCATCTGTCGCTCCTGGTGTTCAAGTGCCGACACGCAAAGGCGCGCCGAGTTTCTTCAATAATGCGAGAACCGAGAGGGCAGTGATACGCCCCGTCTTCGGATTTTCGCTGGGAATATTGGCAATCGACATGGTGAAGCTCGCCGAATCCGAGATCACTTCGATACTATGCGTATTTCTGTCGAGTGAAGGGTCGGCCCAGATATCCAGCGTCGTGCGATCGACGCCGATGCCGGCGAGTCCGAGAGCGACTGCGACATTGAGGTTGGCCGGAAAGCCCACCGCCGCCTCGCGCGGCGTCCCCGAGAAGATGCGCAGGGGCTCCTTGATGTCCTCGATGGCAATGTTGTTCTCGACCAGATAGGGCGCGCCGAGCAGCCCTTTCACCGGCTTGCGCGTGGTCATGCGCACGGAGGTGATTTCGCCCTGCGCGGCGGCGGTGACCGCATCGAGCCCGATAAGCGCGCCTGTGGGCACCATGATCTGGCCGCCGTGGGCACGCGCGAGATCGACGAGATCCATTTGCGTCAGCAGAGCGCCCGCGCTGAGCACGACAACCGTCTTGCCCTTCTCCAGAAATGGCCGCGCGATGGAAGAGAGCAGGGCTGCCGGTGCGCATTCCACGACGAGATCGGCGAGCGGCTCCAGTTCCTCAATGGCGACGACGGGAACGGGCTTGCGCAAATCCGCCAGCCGCGCCTTAGCGGCAGGAATGTCGCGCGCCGAGACGGCCGCCAGTTCAAGGCCGTCGATGCCGGCGTCGAGCGAACTGACGAGCTTCATGCCGACGGCGCCGAGGCCAGCGATGGCGACACGAATGCGCTTGGGAGGAGAAGTCGTCATGGAGGCGTCCTGTATGTCCTGGGCGTTCCTCCATTGGGTCGGCAATCGTACGATTAGACAAACGATTTATCGGCAGCCTATAAATGAGAAAAGCTCATGCATGGATGATCGATGAAAAAACCGCGCGTCAATCTGGGAGCGATCAGGGGATTTGCGGTCGCCGCGCGCCATCTTTCCTTCACAGCGGCGGCTGAAGAACTCAATCTGACGCAGGGCGCCATCAGTCGGCAGATCGCCGCGCTCGAAGACGATCTCGGCGTGCTGCTGTTCAGGCGCATGACGCGGCGCATTGCACTGACGGACGCGGGCGCGAAATTCCTGGAGGCGGTCAACGCGGCCCTGCTCGTGCTGGAGCGTGGAGTCGAGAGCATCAGCGCGAGCCCGTCAGCGCAGACCATCACGGTCTCTGTCCTGCCGACCATCGGCTCGGTCTGGCTCATGCCTCGGCTGCATAAGTTCACCAATGCGAACCCGGGCATAGAGGTGCGCATGGTCACCTCCATCGAGCCCGCCGATCTCTCAGGTGGCGTCGATGTCGCCGTCAGGGTCGGTCCTCTGCCCGAGCGAAGCTACGACGCGGCGGCCCCACGCATCGATTTGCGGATGGCCAACACGTGGAGCGAGGTCGAAGCGCGCGAGTTGTTTCCCGACATTCTCGTGCCGGTGATGTCCAAGAAACTCCGCCGCGCAGGCGGCGATCTCAGCCTCGCCGAAACGCTCAGGACATTCCCGCTCATCCACACCTCGACCCGCCGCCATGGATGGCCGGACTGGCTGCGGGCGCAGGGGCTGACTATAGAGCCACGCGAACCGCTGCTCGAATTCGGGCATTTCTTCATGGCCCTGGAAGAAGCACGCGCAGGACGTGGCATCGCGTTGGTGCCCAGCGTCGTGCTGCCCGGTCTGGACTATCGCCGCAGCCTGCATTTCATGCAGGACGTGAAGCCCGTGCCCAGTGCAGGCGAATATTATGCACTGAGTGCGAAAGGCCGCAGCGCGAGCCCGGCAGTAAGGTCTTTCGTGGCCTGGCTTGCAACCGAAGCGACCCAGCACCGCGCACGGCTGAAAACCATCATATGACGCCATGCCATCGTGCCGGATGTCACCATGTTACTCGCGCTGTTTGCCATCATTAGACACTTTAATGACGGCACTTCTGGCTCGGTGCTTGCTGCCTCTTGTGATCAGTTTTGACGCCATCGGCGCGCTCGTCACGGGAGAATGCACATGGACTCGAGAACCCAGATCACCTCACCAAGTCACGGCGGCGCATGACACTTGCTGCCGTGCTGCTGGCGGCGACAGCGGCCGGATCTCACGCTCAGGATCAACCCGAGAATTTCTACGAGGGCAAGAAAGTCACCGTGGTCATCGGCTCCTCGCCGGGCGGCGGCTACGACGTCTACGGCCGTCTGATCGCAAAATACCTCGGCAAGCACATTCCCGGCAATCCCTCGGTCGTTGCGTCCAACATGGCGGGCGCGGGTAGCAATGTGTCGGCTGCCTATATTGCCAATTCGGCTCCAAAAGACGGCACTTATGTGGGCGCGCTCTACATGGGCGCCGTTGTCGAGCCGCTGTTTTACGGAAAGTCGCGCACCACGCATAATCCCGCCGAGTTCAATTACATCGGCAATGCCAACACCGACTACGACGTCTGCGCCGTCCGAAGCGACGCACCGGTGAAGATCTTTTCCGACCTGTTCAAACAAGAGCTCGTGCTTGGAGCGAGCGCGCCCGGCGGAGCGACCTATGATTTCCCGATGCTGCTGAAAGAGCTGCTCGGGGCGAAGCTGAAGATCGTGTCGGGTTATCCCGGCTCGCGAGAGGTCAATCTGGCGCTTGAAAAAGGCGAGGTCCAGGGCGTCTGCGGCCAGTCATGGGGTGGCGTGGCCTCCATGTACGAACCGATGATCAAGGCGGGTACGATCAAGCTGATCGCGCAGGAAACGGCTGAGGGATATCCTTATCTGACGAAGCTCGGTGTGCCGCTCACAAGCGACTTCGCATCCACGGATCTGCAGAGAAAGGTGATGACGCTGTTTTATGCGCAGACCAGTTTTTCGAGGCCCTACGTGGTTGCCAAAGAGGTGCCGCCGGCCCGCGTGGCCATTCTCCGCAAAGCGTTCATGGACACGATGCGCGATCCCGAGCTCGTGGCCGATGCGCAGCGCATGGGTCTCGATGTCGATGCGACCGCAGGCGACGTGCTGCAAAAGAAGATCGTCGAACTCTATTCCGCGCCTAAGGACATGGTGGAGATGATCCGCAGGATTTACGCGTCGAACTAGCTAGGGCTGGGCCGAATACGGCACGCCACGTCGAGGTTTTAACCCGGAGGCAAACGTCGGAATTGATGTGTTGCCCTTCGGTTACGCACCTCCGCCAATGGCGACGTAACAGAGAATGTTACGTTCACTGCAGTATCGGATGGACCTCTTACAAAACTTCAGAGGCTTCCATGTTCAAGAAAATCGCCATTGGCGCCGCGATGTGCCTGCTGCCCGTCGTCGCTTCGGCAGCTGACCTTCCCAGCCGCACGCGCGCTCCCGTTTATGTCGCTCCCCCCGCCTTCACCTGGACCGGCTTCTACGTCGGCGCCGTCGCCGGCTACGGTTTCGGTACGCAGAAGAGCACCTCCATCTTCGTGCCCGGCACCGTGAGTGTCCGCACCGATGGCTTCGTGGGCGGCGTGACCGCTGGTTACAATTACCAGGTCTCCAGCTTCGTGTTCGGTCTCGAAGCCGACGTCATGGGCAGCGCGCAGAAGGGCAACGGTTCGGCTCTCGACCCGCTGGCGCTCCTTCCGTCGGTCCCCGGTGGCAAGCTCGATTGGATGGGCACCTTCCGTGGCCGCGTCGGCTACGCCATCGACAAGCTGTTGATCTACGGCGCCGGCGGCCTTGCCGTTGGCGGCGCCAAGGGCACGCTCACCAACGTCACCTCGTCGCTGGGCGGCGACAACCGTTCGGCGAGCGGAACCCAGTACGGCTGGGTCATCGGTGCCGGTCTCGAATATGCGATCACGAACAACATCAGCGCGAAGATCGAATATCTCTACGCAGACCTTGGCAAGAAGTCCTACACGATGGTCGGCCCGGTCCGTGACATCACGGTCAGCACCGCCGTCAAGAGCCAGGTCGTGCGCGCTGGTCTGAACTACCGCTTCTGATCTGATCGGCCGTACCCGGCCCAACAATAATCGAACCCAGCGGCGGCATCGCCGCTGGGTTTTTTTGCATCAGCGCGATCTTCAGATCTTGTCCGGGAACCTGATGATGAAATTGTCGCGATTTGGCATTTTCACCTTGGGCAGCGTCTGTGCATTCATCTCTGCGTCCGCATCGATGATCTTGTTGGATGCGAGGATATAGGCGACGAGCGAATAGACCTCTTCATCGCTGAGGGTGCGTGGCCCCGGCCAGGGCATGGCGCGCCGGATGTAATCGTAGACTGTCGTCGCATTGGCCCAGAAATTCTTGATGGTCTTGGGCGCTTCGATGCCATTGCCTTTAAGTGGAGCGTCGGACACGAGCGTGGCAAATGGGCCGCCTTTGCCGCCTTCGCCATGGCAGGCCATGCATTTCTCCGCGAAGATCTTTGCGCCCTCGGCCGCAGTGCCCTTCCCGGCTGGCAGGTTGGTTCCATCCGGCAGGATGGTGATGTTCAAGGCCTTGATGTCGGCTTCGGTGATAGGTGTGCCGAGCTTCCGATCTTCAGCCAGCGCCAGAGATGATCCGAGCAGCAGGACCGCGAGCGAAAAGACCACGCGTTCAGATGTAGACATTTGTGATCTCCCCTTTGCTGTCGACGCCCCAGCTGGTGATGCTGTTGTAATGCTGGTTTGGAAAGCCGAGGAGGTTCTTGACGGGCTGCTTGGTCTGGCCGCGTGTCGCCACGAATTCCGAGCGCATGGGCTGCACGTTTCCAGCTTCATCCCACGCCCGGCTTGCGAGCACAGCCGGTCCCCCATTCCAGTGCCAGGGCATGTGAAAGCGCGTGAAGGCTTTCGGATTGAGGGGGCCTTGCAGAGCGGCATCGGCCCAGGAAACACCGCCGTCCGCGCTTACGGCGACGCGTGAAATACGCCCGGTGCCGGAATAGGCGACTCCGGAAATTTCATAATAGCCCGGCTCTTTCAGGTTCAATCCGAAGGATGGGTTGGTGATGAACGACTTCACTTCGTTGATGAAGTAGAATTTATAGGCCGTGCCATCTGGCAGGACCGGCGAGTAATTGCGTGACTCGTGAAACGTCATGGCCGGCTGGTCCGTCAGCTGGATACGCCGGAGATATTTGACGTTCATATTGCCTTCGAAGCCCGGCACGAGCAGGCGCATGGGATAGCCGTTGCCGGGCATGATGCGTTCGCCGTTCTGGTAGAGCGCGATGAGCGCATCATCCATCGCCTTCTTCAGCGGCACGGAGCGCGACAGAGCCGACTTGTCGGCGCCCTCTGCGATAAACCACTTTGCCTTTGGGTCGACGCCCGTCTCTTCAAGCAGCGTGGACAGCCTAACGCCCGTCCATTCGGCATTGGACACCAGGCCGTGAATGGCCTGCACATTGGCCTGTACCGGTTCGGGCGAGAACATCGGCGCGGAATTGCCACCGCATTCGACGAAGGCCATGCGCGATTCCATGGGATAGCGCGCGAGCTTGTCGAGCGTGAAGACCATGGGCTGCTTCACGAGTCCATGAATTACCAGCTTGTGCTGGCTCGGGTCGATGTCGGGTGCGCCTGTGTGCACGATCGTGAAATGAAGGTGGTTCGGCGTCACCGTTCCGTTGAGGAGGTGATGGGGCGTGCGCGCGTGCTGCGTGCGCGGTTCGCCGTTGGGGTTCGACAATGTGCGCTTGACCTTGTCTTCGAAGCGCGAGCGGGGGTCGACGTCCTTGCTCGTCGTTCCCTGATGCCGGCTCCACTCCGCATCCGCGAGGGGCTCTGCGCCCGCGCTTGCAGCCGAGGCGGCGACGCCGGTGGCGGCGCCCGCCAACACCATGCCGCGACCGAGCAGCATGCGCCTGTTCAGCAGCCCGTTGCCTGCGACCTGATCGAGCGCCGACGGCTCACGCCCGTCCCCGGGGTCCCTGCGTCTGGCCATGTCTCACTCCCCTTGTAGGGCTCTCCGGCCCATGCGCTTTTTGAATTCGTGTCACGGTGTCATTGATGCGAGATAGGCCGCAATATTCAGCATATCTTCGGTCTGCAATTGTGCGACGACGGCCTTCATGGGGTGAGTCCCGACCCCATCGCGCTCACCGCTTTGCGTCATGAACAATTGGCGCACGATGTAAGTCGCCGTCCGTCCTGCGAGCCCAGGAATCTCGGCGGTGCCCTTGAGGTCGGCTCCATGGCAGTTCGCGCAGGCGGTCGTCCCACCGCCGCCCGCGACCAAAGCCTGCCCTTTGGCAATGGCGCCCACGGGTACGAAGGCGACGAACCCGGAACCCGGATCGCGGTTGAGAACGCGCGTCTCGTTTTCAGGGATTTCGATGATCCGCCGTCCGATGGGCTCCATCGTACGATCGGGGTGGACCAGCCGTTTGTTTCCGGGTCCGACATAGGTCTTCGCGACATCGGCCGTCTCGATGACCTTGATCCATGGGCGTGGCTTGATCGATGCAAAATATTCGGCAGCGGCGCGGGCTTCCTCGTCGCTGATGCTTTTTGCGATGGTCGTCATCGAGCCCGAACCCTTGCGAGCGCCGCTCTTGTAGTCGGCCATCTGCTGCAGGAAGTAGCTGACGGGGAGGCTAGCCACATTGGCCGATTCGTCGTGTCCTGTACCGATCGGCAAGTGGCAGGCCGCACACGCGCGCACCTGAGGCGCATTGCCGTTGGAAACGACGCGTGGCATCGGCGGATGCATGTCCGGATACCAGTCGGGCGGGTTGAAGAGATCCTCGATTTCCGTCCTGGTGTAGGTCTTTGACGATCCCGGTGCCGTCTTCGGCTTCCCATCGTCGGGGGGAACCTGCGGCTGGATCTTTTCGGTAACCGGGAAGGCCCAGTCCGGCTTGTCGGCTGCGAAGGCCACAGGCGACATACACAAAAATGCGAGAATCCAGACCAGCGGCCGCATCGTTATCCGCGGAGGCTCGCCTTATATGAAGCGATTTTCATGCATCATGGCCTCGGACAGCTCGAACGGCAAGTGCTCGGCTTGCGGCCGGGCACTTGCACTTCAGATTTCGAGGGCGATTACTTGCGTTCGGACTTCAGCACCGCGTCGATTGCCTGGATGACACGCTTGCCTGTATTTGCCTTGCAATAGACGATCACGTTGTGGATGCCCTCCTTCACGCGCGGCACGTTGACCGCATGTTTCTTGGCGAGGCCGTTGTACCAGCCGCTGTAC